>JAYWBE010000260.1:0-14858 GCA_043781715.1 Gemmatimonadaceae bacterium | reverse complement strand
ACGTTCGGATCATCGAGGCGACCGCCAAACATTCCGGCATCCCGATGGAAAAGGTCTACGTGAACGTCGACCGTTACGGCAACACATCTTCCGCATCGATTCCGATCGCCCTCAACGAGGCGATCGAGTCGGGAAGAGTCAAGGACGGTTCGACTGTGATGATGGTCGCATTTGGCGCCGGATTCACATGGGCGTCGATGGTCATCCGCTTCTAGGCGGTGGACATCGTGCTGCTCTTTCCCGGCCAGGGCTCGCAGAAGCCGGGGATGGGAAAAGATCTGGCCGAAGCATTTCCGGTCGCGCGCGGCATTTTTGGCGAGGTCGACGCGGCGCTCGGCGCTGACTTGAGCCGCCTCTGCTTCGAGGGGCCTGCCGACGAGCTCACGCTGACGCGTAACGCGCAGCCCGCTCTATTCGCGCACGGCGCAGCGATTTGGGCACTGACGAAGGACGCCCTCCACCAGCACGTCCGCGTGGCCGCAGGACATTCTCTCGGGGAATTCACAGCCTATCACGCGGCCGACGCGGTCAGCCTTCCTGGAGCCGCAAAGCTCGTCAGGAGGCGCGGCGAGTTGATGTACGAGGCGGGGGTTTCGCGTCCCGGAACTATGGCGGCAATTCTTGGAACGACCACGACTCCGATCGAGCAGATCTGTCAGCGCGCGAGCAAGGAGGCGGGACTCGCGGTGCCGGCCAATTTCAACACTGACGATCAGGTCGTGATCTCTGGTGAAATCGCTGGCGTCGAGCGAGCGATGGAGCTCGCAAAGGAAGCGGGTGCCAAACGGGCGATCAAGCTTCCTGTGAGTGGGGCATTCCATTCGCCGCTAATGGAGCCAGCCGTGGTCGGGCTCACGGACGCGATCGCGACTTCAGCATTCATGGATCCCCTCTATCCGGTCTACTCTAACGTGACGGCCACAGCTACAACAACGGCCGTCGAGGCAAAGGACCTGCTGCTGCGGCAGCTTACATCCCCCGTTCTCTGGTCGAAGGAGATCAGAAACATCGCCGCGAGTTTTCCGAACGCGCTCTACCTCGAGTTGGGTCCTGGCAATGTCTTGAGCGGTCTGGTGGGGCGCCTCGTCAAAGGCGCTCGCACCTTTTCCTGCGGAACTCGCGCGGAAGTCGAAAAACTTCTCCAGATGGTCGCGCAATGAAGATCGATCTCACCGGAAAGAACGCCGTCGTCACCGGGAGCACCCGGGGAATCGGACGCGCCATCGCGGAAGCCTTGGCTGAATCCGGCGCACGGGTCGCCGTGGTGGGTCGCGACCTCAAGCGGGCCGAGGAAGCAGCGTCTGCCATCGGGAACAGCGCCATGGGGTTCGCGGCCGATGTCGGCGATACGGCGGCGGTGGGGAAGCTCGTGGAAGACGTCGAGAAAGCATTCGGCTCAATCGACATTCTGGTCAACAATGCCGGCATCACCCGGGACAACCTGGTGATGCGCCTCAAGGACGACGATTGGGACGCCGTCCAGAACGCCAATCTTCGCGGCGCGTTCGCGGCGATTCGCGCCGTTTCGAGAGGAATGATGAAGAGACGCTCCGGGCGGATCATCAACATCGCGAGCATCGTCGGCTTGATCGGCAACAAGGGCCAGGCTAACTACGCGGCGAGCAAGGCGGGCCTCATCGCCCTCACCAAGTCCGTCGCCAAGGAGCTGGGCTCGCGGAACATTCTGGTGAACGCTGTGGCGCCTGGATTCATCGAGACGGAGATGACCGCGGCGATGACGAAGGAGGCCCGCGAGGCGTTGGGCCAACAGATTGCACTTGAACGGCTTGGCTCGGTACAGGACGTTGCCGCCATGGTCGCCTTCCTCGCTTCGGACCTCGCCTCCTACATCACGGGGCAGGTGTTCGTCGTGGATGGCGGGATGGTCATGTGACCCGAGGCCGTGTTCACGGTAGACGGTTGAATGGCGATGTGACCCGAGGCCGTCTTCACGGTAGACAGTTGAATGGCGATGTAACTTTGTATCAGATATTCGGTTAGATATATTTCACGCACCCCCACAAACACGAGGACACCCACCAAATGGCCGACAATTCCGACAAGGTCAAAGACATCATCGAGAAAGAGCTCGGTGTGGAGCGTGAAAAGCTGACCAACGAGGCGAGCTTCATCGAGGATCTCGGTGCCGACAGCCTGGACATCGTCGAGCTCGTGATGGAGTTCGAGAAAGAGTTCAACATTGACATCCCTGATGAGGACGCCGAGAAGCTGCGCACCGTAGGTGACGCGCTCGGCTATCTGAACCAGAAGGTCGGAGCGTAATGAAGAGACGAGTCGTCGTCACTGGCATGGGGGCGATTACCCCCGTCGGTAACGATGTGGCGACGACCTGGCGGTCCCTGATTGAAGGGAAGTCGGGAACCGCGCCAATCACCAAGTTCGACGCGTCGACATTTCCCGTTCGATTCGCCGCCGAAGTGAAAGGCTTCAATCCGCTCGACTACATGGATCGCAAGGAAGCGAAGCGCGCGGATCAGTACACACAATACGCGGTCGCTGCATCGCGCCAAGCGATGACCAACGCCAACCTTGTTGAGCGGAACGGGATGGACCCCGATCGCATTGGGGTCATCATCGGCAGCGGCATCGGCGGGCTCAAGAGCTTCGAGGAGCAGCATGACGTCTACCGGGAACGTGGGGTCGGAAAGATCTCACCTTTTTTCATCCCGATGTTCATCGCCGACATTGCCGCCGGCATTGTCTCGATGATCTTCAACGCCAAAGGCCCAAACTACGCTACCGTATCAGCTTGCGCAACGAGTGCTCATGCAATAGGTGATGCGTACCGGACGATCCAGTACGGCGACGCGGACATCATGATCACGGGCGGCGCGGAAGCCACTGTCACGCCGATGGCGATCGGCGGCTTTGCCAACATGAAGGCGCTCTCCGAGCGCAACGATAGTCCCGAGACGGCCTCCCGTCCCTTCGACGCGACCCGCGACGGATTCGTGATGGGGGAAGGAGCCGGAATCCTCATTCTCGAGGAGCTCGAGCATGCACTCAGCCGAGGCGCAACTATTTACGCCGAGATTGTGGGTTACGGCGCAACGGGCGATGCTTATCACCTCACCGCGCCAGCGCCGGACGGCGAAGGTGCACAGCGCGCCATGAAGCGAGCGCTCAAAGACGCTGGACTGGAGCCCAAGGACATCCAGTACATAAACGCTCATGGCACATCGACGCCGGCCAACGACTTCAACGAGACTCGCGCCATCAAAGCCGTTTTCGGCGAGTACGCGAAGACTGTCAACGTCAGCTCCACGAAGTCGGCCACCGGCCACATGCTGGGCGCTGCAGGCGCCGTGGAAGCCGTCGTCAGCGCGATGGTCGTTGGAACCGGCATCATTCCGCCGACGATCAATTACCATAATCCTGAACCCGGGCTCGACCTCAACTACACACCCAACACCTCCGTTAAGCGCGACGTCAACGCCGTTCTCAGCAATAGTTTTGGCTTCGGTGGGCACAACACCACCCTGGCCATCAAACGTTACAAGCGCTGAGCCGATGACCCGTCCTGCGGATACCTCGCTCGACCTCGCGAAGATCAAAGATCGCCCGCTCAGAGCCGTGGGAGAGAAAGTGGCTGCGCACAAGCGCCTCTCTCACGCCGACGCGGAGCTTCTCTTCACATCACCCGATCTTCTCGGAGTCGGGATGCTGGCGGACTACGCCAATCGCCGCAAGCACGGCGACGTCGTGACGTTCGCGGCCAATCAGCACATCAATCCGACGAATGTCTGCTACCTCAGGAAGACCTGTGTCTTCTGCTCCTTCGCGCGACTGCCGAAGGAGGAAGGCGCATATCACTACACGCTCGACCAGGTATTTGCCGAAGCCGAGACGGCGGCCAATGGACTGACGAAGGAGTTCCATATCGTCGGTGGGCTCGATATGAAGGCCGGCCTCCAGTACTACAGCGAGATGTTCCGCGGCCTCAAGGCGCGCCATCCGCAAGTTCACATCAAGGCGCTCACCGCCGTCGAGATCGCGCACATCTCGCGCATCGATAAAATATCGATCGAGGACGTCCTCTTAACCCTGCGCGAAGCCGGACTCGACACATTGCCCGGTGGCGGCGCCGAAGTTTTCGGCAAAGGTGTTCGCATGGCGATCGCCGACAAGAAGCTCGCAGCCGAGGACTGGATCGATGTGCATCGGACCGCACACCGGCTCGGGATCCGATCGAATTGCACGATGCTATATGGTCACGTTGAGAGCATCGAGGACCGCGTCGAGCACCTTTCCATGCTTCGCGATCTGCAGGACGAGTCCCACGGCTTCCTCGCCTACATTCCGCTCGCCTATCACCCCGACAACAACGAGCTGGGCATTGAGCTGGGCCGGCAGGGAACGGCGACGACAGGCTTCGACGACCTCCGCAACCTCGCGGTCGGCCGTCTCTTCCTCGACAACTTCGAGCACATCAAGACGCACTGGATCATGGTCACTCCTTTTCTCTCGCAGACCTCGCTCGCGTTTGGCGTCAACGATCTAGAGGGAACCGTGGTTCGCGAGAAGATCTACCACGAAGCGGGCGCGCACACCGCGCAGGGCCTGAGTCTCGACGAGATTCTCGATCTCATCAGATCAGCCGGCAAGACTCCGGCTGAGCGCGACTCCTTCTACAACGTTCTGCGTGTGTTCGACCGCGAGCCCGCAGACGCCGTGGCGGCCTGATGAAGATCGAACGCATCTCGTACATCACTCCGCACGTGATGGATCGCGCTCCCACAGCGTTTGTTGCCGCATTATGAGAATCGGACGCATTCCCTATATCAACTGCTATCCGGTCTATGGCGCGATCGACCGGGGCATCGTCTCGCTCGACGCCGAGCTGGTTGATGGAGTGCCGACCGACCTGAACCGGCGGATGGGCGCGGGGCAGCTCGACATCAGCGTAGTGTCAGCGGTCGAGTACGCACGCGACTCCGACCGCTACCTGCTCTTGCCCGACCTCGCAATCTCCTGCGATGGTCCCGTCCGCAGTGTCATGTTGTTCTCCCGTCGTCCCGCCGCCGAGCTGGGCTCGAGGAGCGTCATCGTCAGCAGAAGCTCGATGACCAGCGTCGCGCTCCTCGAGCTCCTCTTCGAAAATGTCTGGCATGCGAAGCCGCGCTTCGTCGCGGGCGACGCAGAGATCCGTGACGTAGTCGAGTCGAACTACGGTGGCGCGGATGCCCGCCTCGTGATCGGCGACGCTGCGCTCGTACTCGGCTCCAATCACCGCGAGCGGTATCCCCACGTTTACGACCTCGGCCAGATGTGGAAAGATTGGACCGGACAGCCTTTCGTCTTCGCGGTCTGGGTCGCGCAGCGCTCGACCGACGTGAAGGAAGCGCTCGTTGCCCACTCCGGACTCATCGCTTCCCGCAACTGGGGTCTCCGCCACTTGCCGGAACTGGCCGAGCAAGCGCATGAGGCCACAGGCGTGAAGAGAGATGTCTGCGTGGAGTATCTTTCTGGTCTGGATTACGGATTGTCTTACTCGCACCTCGCCGGACTTACCGAGTTCTACCGCCGGCTCGTCGAGCGCGGACGGATCCCGAACGGTACACTGACCTTCCTTCCCGCCGCATGAGCGAGACACACGACCTTCTCGATTTCTACACAAACTCCTCGCTCCTCGAGTTGGGCGCCGAAGCGGATCGTGTGCGCCAGGCAAAGCACCCTGGAAACACTGTTACCTACATCATCGACCGCAACATCAACTACACGAACGTCTGCGTGGCCGATTGCGGTTTCTGCGCGTTCGCACGCAGACCCAAGCACGGGGAAGGCTACACGCTTTCCTTTGAGCAGATCGGCGCCAAGATCGACGAGCTCAAGGCAATGGGCGGCGTCCAGATCCTGATCCAGGGCGGCCACAACCCGTACATCCCGTTCGAGTGGTATCTCGACCTGATGCAGTACATCAAGCGGAACCACCCGATCCACATCCACGGCTTCAGCCCGAGCGAGATCGACTTCTTCGCCAAGCTGTTCCGGATGGATGCGGTTGAAGTGATCCGCGAGCTGCGAAAAGCGGGGCTTGATTCGATTCCGGGCGGAGGAGGGGAGATCCTCGTGCAGCGCGTCCGCGATATCGTGGCACCCAAGAAAGCGGGCGCCGACCGCTGGCTCGAGATCATGGAGCTGGCCCACAACGAGGGGATGAAGACGTCCGTCACCATGATGTACGGGCTTGGCGAAACGCTTGCCGAACGGCTCGAGCATCTTCAGCGAGTGAGAGACGTTCAGTCGCGCACAGGCGGATTCACTGCGTTCATCTGCTGGCCGCTCCAGCCCGAGAACACCCCGACGATGTCCAACCAGCCGAAGACGGGCGCCACCGAGTACCTGCGGACAGTCGCCTTCGCGCGGGTCGTTCTCGACAACGTTCCGAATCTCCAATCGAGCTGGGTGACCATGGGAATGAAGATCGGGCAGATCGCGCTCCGCTTCGGCTGCAACGACTTCGGCTCCCTCATGATCGAGGAGAACGTAGTATCGGCCGCGAACACGACGCACCGGACGTCGACGGCCGAGATGGAGCGCTTGATCCGCGACGCCGGTTTCACACCGGCCCGCAGAAAGCAGGACTACTCGCTCATCGATCCCGCGCCCGCACACGCTGTCCACGCGGATGCCGCGTGACGACGACGCGACTATCCGCGTCGGCATCGGCTACGACTCCCACCGGTTCGCCCCGGGCCGCCCTCTAACACTTGGCGGCGTTCTAATACCATCGGAAGTCGGCCTCCTGGGTCATTCCGATGCCGATGCCATCTGCCACGCCGTTACCGACGCTATCTTGGGCGCCGCGGGACTGGGCGACATCGGCGAGATGTTCCCGGACACCGATCCCGCCAACAAGGACCGCGATTCAATCGGAATGCTCGAGACCGCCGTCAAGCGAATAGCGACGGCCGGTTACGTGGTAAATCAGGTCGATGTGAGTGTCGTCGCTGAGTCGCCGCGGCTCTCGCCCCATCGCGAGAAAATTCGGGCCCGTCTGGCCTCCGCCCTCGGTATCGAATCCGCAAGCGTGAGCGTCAAAGGGAAGTCCAACGAAGGCATGGGCTGGATCGGGCGAAAGGAAGGACTCGCTTGCATCGCGGTCGCCACTCTGAAAGGGAATCGCTAGGGAATGCTCCAGACACTGACCCGATGGCTGGGTGACCTGCCTCTCGGATCTCTTTACGTAGCGATCGCCGCGCTCTCGGCGTTTGAAAACTTTTTTCCGCCATTTCCTTCCGACGCGGTAATCGCGTTCGGAAGCTTTCTCGCCGACAGAGCGCACGGATCCGCGATTACCGTTTTCCTTTGCGGCTGGTTTGGCAACGTTGCCGGGGCTGGCGTCACCTACACGCTCGGGCGGCGGTTCGGCGCGAAGGCGTTTCTGCGCCGAATCGAGAAATACGCTGGTCCCGACGCTGAAGACAGAATCAGGAAGCTCCACAAGAAGTACGGCTTCATGGGATTGTTCGTGAGCCGTTTCCTTCCCGGGGTGCGGGCCATCGTCCCGCCGTTCGCCGGAGCTATGAGGTTGCCTGCCTTCAAAGTGATGCTCTCCGTCGCCAGCGCGTCCGGCGTGTGGTTCGCCTTCATTACGTTTCTGGCGTTCCGCGCCGGCGACAACTGGGATCTCGTTGAGCGGTATCTGGTGCGGTCGGGCAAGGTCGCGGGTCTGATTGCGATCGGGATCGTCGTACTAGCAATAGGAATCTGGCTATGGAAGCGTCAGGCCAAAAAAACGTGATTAACCCGAAGCTGGATGATGCCGTGGGCCGGGCGTTCTACACCGAGCGGTTCGACGATTTTCTCGCTCTGGAACAGGGGGCCTCGGTACAGACCAGCCGCGCCTACAAGCTCGACATCGCCCGGTTCGTCACGTATGCCAGCATCAACGGCGCGTTATCCCCGACCGAGATTAGTGCGCGCGTGCTCCGCGAATTCGTATATCACCTCAAGGATCTCGGACTCTCCCCGGCATCGATCAGGCGCAACGTGTCCGCGATTCGGACGTACTTCAAGTTCATGCTTGGAGAGGGACACGTCCTGCGCGACCCGAGCGAGCGACTGGAAACGCCGAAGAAGTGGCGCACCCTTCCCGAAGTGCTCGGCGTCGAGGAAATCGAGAAGCTTCTTGCCGCTCCTTCGCTCGACGAGCCGCTCGCCTTCCGCGACAGGGCAATGCTCGAGCTGGCGTATGGCGCCGGACTGCGAGTTTCAGAATGGATTTCGCTCGGCGTCCGCGACGTGATGCTTCAGGACCACGTCGTACGGGTATTCGGGAAGGGCGCCAAAGAGCGCCTCGTTCCCATTGGCCGCCGCGCGATTGGAGCGATCGCCATCTATCTGCGCGAGCTTCGTCCGAAGCTGGAGAAAGGTGGGGGCAAGGGAATCCTGTTCCTCAACGCTCGCGGGCGACCGCTGTCCCGCATGGGCGCGTGGAAGATCCTCCGCAAGTACGTGAAACAGGCCGGAATCACCAAGCCCGTGTCGCCCCACACTCTCCGTCATTCGTTCGCGACGCACCTGCTGGAAGGAGGTGCGGATTTGAGAGCGGTGCAGGAGATGCTCGGCCACGTAGACATCTCGACCACGCAGATCTACACCCACGTCGACCGCGAATACCTGCGCTCGGTACACAAGCAGTTTCATCCCCGCGCCTGATCTCACTTACGTAGAATTAGCGATGCTCCTCGTGCTCGATAACTACGACTCGTTCACCTACAATCTCGTCCAGTATCTGGGCGAGCTGGGCGAAAGTCCCGTCGTGAAGCGCAACGACGAGATCAGCGTCGACGACATCGGAACAATGGGCGTGACGCGCATGGTGATCTCCCCAGGGCCGTGCACACCATCCGAAGCGGGAATCAGCGTCGCCGCCATCAAGCGCTGGGGAAAGTCGATTCCGATCCTTGGCGTATGTCTCGGCCATCAGGCGATCGGTGAAGCGTACGGCGGGAAAGTAGTGCGCGCGCGAACGCTAATGCACGGCAAGACCTCCCACATCACTCACGACGGGAAAGGGATATTCAGGAACATTCCCAACCCACTCGAAGTGATGAGGTATCATTCATTGGTGGTTCAGACTGACTCGCTGCCGGCCGAGCTGGAGATTACGGCGCGGGCGAAGGACGATGCCAGCGAGATCCACGCGATCCGGCACCGCGAGCATCCGGTATGGGGTGTGCAATTCCACCCCGAATCGATCCTTACCGAAAGCGGTAAGGAGATTCTTCGAAACTTTCTAACAATCGGACGATGAAGGCTCATAACCTTGTCCCGCTCGCCATCGCTCTGTCGGGCCTCGCGTCCGTCTTGCACGCCCAGGACACTACTGCTGCCGCGCCCGACACCGTGTACGCCGAATATCACGACTCGCCCATATCGCTCCCGCTGGGGTTCGGCCTCCGCATTCCTACCTACGATCGCGTGAACGGACTCGCGCTCCCGTGGGGTCCGAAACTCGAGCTGGACGACGCCAGAGTCGACGTCGATGCGCTAGTAACTTACCGCTCGAACCTGGGGAAGTGGGACCCATCGCTCGAGGGAAGCCTCCGTCCGGGCGACCAGAACGAGCTCAGGTTTTTCGTTGGACGAGGAACATTCACCAACGACGCGTGGATTCGTGGCGATCTCACGAACTCGGCGGCGGGATTCTTCGCTGGGAGCGACTCGCGCAACTACTATCGAGGCGATCGGGCCACTGCTCGATTTGCGCGCATGCTCACGAGCAGTGGTCTTACCATTACTCCGTTCATCGGTGGCAACCTCGAGCGCGATTGGTCGACAGGCTCGCTTGCACCGACCAAATCACCGTGGAGTGTCTTCGGCCGCAAGGGCGATCTGAGGATGCGGCGACCGAATCCGCGCGTGGCCAAGGGAAGCATTACCTCGGCACTTGGCGGAGCAGCCATCGAGGTCGTGAAAGGGGGCCTGGAAGGGAAGCTCGATGCGATGCTCGAACAGTCCGTCCGCACCGCCCTCAAGCCTGATTGTTCCGGCCTGCCTGTCGGAGGCCCGTGTTTCCAGCCACAGCCGGGAGACTCCTTCACCCAAGGTACGGTCGATGGCCACGTTACCTTCCCGACTTTCGGCACGCAGACATTCGCGTTCAAGGCCCACGTTGTAGTGACCGGAGGATCTGGCCAGGTTCCGGCTCAGCGGTTCGTCTATCTCGGCGGCGCGGCTACGCTCGCGACGGTAGATCTTCTTGCGCTCGGCGGTGCTGATCTTTTGTTCGTGCAGGGCGATTACAAGGTTCCGATCGACCAGATTCACCTCCCGTTCGTCGGGAGTCCGTATATCGGACTCAGATACTCGGCGGGCAATGCCGGGGTCCAAGGGGTTCCAGGCCTGATCCAGAATCTTGGTGTTGGCCTCGGCGTGAGCTTCTTCCGGGCCGACTACACCATCGATCCGGCGCAGAATCGCTCGCCATTCTCCCGGAAATCGGCATTCTCGGTCGGAGTTTCGCTCTCGCTCTGAGCGAGAAAATCAGTTTGCTCCGGGCGTCCCGCGTTGGTATATTCCTGAGCGTGACTTTTGCATCGTGTCGCGCGAAAACGGGCGGGTAATGGGGACGCTAGTAGTCATACCAGCACGCCTCGGCGCGATGCGCCTTCCCCGCAAACCACTCCGTCTCCTTTCCGGACTCCCCCTAATCGTCCGGGTCTGGCAAAGAATCTCTCAAATGAACGTAGCTGATGCCGTGGTCGTGGCTACCGACGACGAGTCTGTCGCGTCCGTGGTTCGCCAGGCAGGAGCCGAATGCGTGATGACCAGCGATAAACACGCATCAGGAACCGAGCGGGTCGCGGAAGTGGCGGCCCTGCCGCGATTCCAGGGGTACACCACGATCGTGAACGTGCAGGGTGACGAGCCGTTCATTGGTCCCGGAGCGGTGCGCGGAGCCGCGGACCTGGTCGCTTCCGGGACGTTCCCGCTGGGCACGGCGGCTTCGCTGGCCAGCAGGGAGATACTCGATACGCCTAGCCTTGTTAAAGTTGTGGTGGCCGACGATGGACGGGCGATGTACTTCTCGCGCGCGCCCATCCCTTTTCTCCGGGATCAAGCCGACTTGGCCACGTTGGCCGAGCGGACGTTGCAGCACATCGGTGTTTACGCGTATTCGCGGGAGGCTCTTCGAGAATGGGTCTCGTTGCCTCCCCATCCGCTGGAAGAGGTCGAGCGTCTCGAGCAGCTGCGGCCGCTGGCCGCTGGCTTACCCATTGGAGTCGCAGTCACCAATGAAGCGCCGGCGAGCGGGATTGACACCGAAGAGGACCTCGCGCGCGCCAACGCGCGCTGGGATGCCTTTATGACGGGAGCAGCAACCAATGCAGGGTAATTCCAGCCAGCAGACGCGCTACATCTTCATCACGGGCGGGGTTGTTTCCTCGCTCGGAAAGGGGATCGCGGCGGCTTCGCTCGGACGGCTTCTTGTCGAGCGCGGAATGCGCGTGACGATCATGAAGTTCGATCCCTATCTGAACGTGGATCCAGGGACGATGTCGCCCTTCCAGCACGGCGAAGTGTTCGTCACCGACGACGGGGCCGAGACGGATCTCGATCTCGGTCACTACGAGAGGTTCATTGACCGGTCGCTCGCGCAGGCAAACAATATCACGACTGGCCGGATCTACCTCAACGTGATCACGAAGGAGCGGCGCGGCGAATACCTCGGCTCGACGGTGCAGGTGATTCCGCACGTCACCGACGAGATCAAGGGCGCGATGAAACGTCTTGGGCCGGAGAGCGATGTGGTCATCGTCGAGATCGGCGGCACGGTCGGCGATATCGAATCGCTGCCGTTCCTCGAGGCGATTCGCCAGTTCCGCCACGAGATCGGACGCGAGAACGCGATCTTCATCCACCTCACGCTCGTGCCGTACATCGCCGCTGCCGGCGAAGTAAAAACCAAGCCGACGCAGCACTCGGTAAGAGAGCTGATGGAGATCGGAATTCAGCCCGACATCCTGATCTGCAGAACCGAGCGCGCACTATCCGAGGAAGTGAAACGCAAGATTGCGCTCTTCTGCAACGTCGAGTTCGGGGCGGTAATCGAGAGCCGGGATGTTCCCACCATCTACCAAATACCGCTTCTGTTCCACGAGCAGGGACTCGATGAGCGAGTGATGCACAAGCTTGGGCTGCTCGGCCGCCGCGCTCCGGATCTTTCGAACTGGCGGGGCATGGTCGAGAGAGTACTTCATCCCCATGGTCGCGTGAAGATCGCCGTGATCGGGAAGTACACTGGGCTCGTTGACAGCTACAAGAGCGTGCAGGAAGCGCTCATTCACGGCGGAATCGCGAATGACGTGGGAGTCGACGTTTCATGGCTTGCCAGCGACCTCTTCAACGGCAGAGAAAAGACGCGCGAGCTGCTCGCTGATTTCCACGGGGTGCTGGTACCGGGCGGGTTCGGAGTCCGTGGCGTCGAGGGCATGCTCGAAGCGATTCGCTATGCGCGCGAGTCGGGGTTGCCGTTTTTTGGAATCTGTCTGGGAATGCAGACGGCGATCATCGAGTTTGCTCGCAACGTGATCGGCTTGTCCGATAGCCACTCGAGCGAGTTTGCGCCCGAATGCGACGATGCGGTCATCTCGTTGATGGAAGACCAGCAGCACGTCACCGACATGGCGGCACGATGCGTCTCGGGGCGTATCCGTGCAGACTCGGAGTTGGAACTCAAGCCGCCGCGATCTATGGCGCGCCACAGGTCAGCGAGCGCCATCGGCATCGCTACGAGGTCAACAACAAGTACCGCGATCAGTTCATCGAGCACGGACTCAACTTGAGCGGTCTTTCGCCGGATGGGTCGCTGGTCGAGATGGTGGAGCTGCAAACGCATCCGTGGTTCATTGGCTGCCAGTTCCACCCCGAGCTTCAGTCGCGCCCGACGCGCCCGCATCCTCTGTTTGCGAGCTTCATCGGCGCGGCCGTCCAGGCGAAGTCGCCAACCAGAAGCACATGGAAGCGCGCGCCCCTAGAAGCGGGCGAATAGCGTGGCGGAACTCTTTCCGGCAGACAAGCTCTTTCTGATCGCCGGTCCATGCGTGCTGGAGAGCGACGAGCTCAACCTGCGCGTGGGTGAAACGCTCGCGAAGCTCGCTGAAAAAATCCCCGGCGGCATCATCTACAAGGCGAGCTTCGACAAGGCGAACCGGTCCAATCGCGGCGCGGCGCGCGGCCCCGGGCTCGATGCCGGTCTCGAGGCACTCGACCGCGTGCGCAGGGCAACCGGCCTGCCCGTTCTCACCGACGTCCACACACCGGAGCAGTGTGCTCCCGCGGCGAGCGTCGTAGACGTCTTGCAGATCCCGGCCTTTCTCTGTAGACAGACCGACCTGCTGGAAGCGGCCGGCGCGACTGGAAAGCCGGTCAACGTCAAGAAGGGCCAATGGATTCAGCCCGAAGGCATGCGCGGCGCAGTGCAGAAGGTCCGGGGCGGCTCCAATTCGAAGGGGCGTTCCCGCGACATCGCGGTGACGGAGCGCGGGACGTTCTTCGGATACGGCGACCTCGTCGTAGACATGCGCTCTTTCACACGCCTCCGCGACGCGTGTGACGCACCCGTGATCTTCGACGCCACGCACAGTGTCCAGAGGCCGGGACAGGGGCCGGAGGGCGCCAGCGGCGGAGCGCGGCAATTCGTTTCGATTCTCGCCGTCTCCGCCATCGCGGCCGGCGCTCAGGGACTTTTCCTCGAGACACATCCCGATCCAGACTGCGCTCCGAGCGACGGCCCCAACATGCTGCCGTTGTCCGAGATGGCATCGCTGCTCGACCGCGCCGTCGACATCTGGGCTCGCGTCAACCGATGACGCACAAGGATATCGTCGAGCGCGGACGACGGGTTCTCCGAATGGAGACTGAAGCGCTCGGCGAGGCGGAGCGCCGCATCGGAGACGATTTTGCGCGCGCCGTCGAGCTCATCGCCCGCTCGAAGGGGCGGGTCATCGTGTCGGGCGTGGGCAAGTCGGGCCTCGTCGGCCGGAAGATCGCCGCGACACTTACATCGACTGGAACCCCCGCGAGCTTCCTGCATCCTGCCGACAGCGTGCACGGCGACTTGGGCATTGTCGGCGAGTCCGACGTCGCGATTCTCATCTCGAAGAGCGGCGAGTCCGATGAAGTCCTCGGCCTCCTCAACCATTTGAAGCGCCTTGGTGTATGCACGATTGCGCTCACCAGCAACGTGAAATCGACGCTCGCGCGGCACAGCGATGTGACGCTCGATGCGTGGGTCAAGGAAGAGGCTTGTCCGCACGACCTCGCCCCGACGACGAGCACGACGGTGGCGCTCGCACTGGGCGACGCGCTGGCGATCGCGCTCCTCGAGGAGAAGGGGTTCGACGCGGACGATTTTGCCCGGCTGCATCCGGGTGGCACGATTGGAAAGCGGCTCTTGACCAGAGTATCCGACGTGATGATAACCGACAATCTTCCAACCCTCGCTGAGTCAGCGACGATGCGCGAAGCGATCGTGCAGCTCGCGGAACGCCGCGGAATAGCGATCGTCACGGCCAACAGGGGCGCCGTGGCGGGAGTAATCACGACCGGAGATCTTTCGCGCTTGATGGAGCACGAAGAGAACGTCTTTCCGATCCCGGTTACGAAAGTCATGAACCGGACGCCAAAGGTGGCGCGCGCCGACGAGCTGGGAAGCGCGGTCGTTTATCGGATGGAGACGCACGGGATCATCGCCATGCCGGTGCTCGACGGAGACGACCGGATCGTCGGCGTGATCCACCTGCACGATCTCATGCGAGCGGGGGTCGTCTAGTGCGTCTTGCTCGGGTCATTGGATTTCTTGGCGTCGCGGTCTCTGGTGCCTGCAG
>JAYWBE010000259.1:0-14910 GCA_043781715.1 Gemmatimonadaceae bacterium | reverse complement strand
CTGGTGCTGGGTAATCAGTTCGGTGCGGCAACACTCGTTGGCGGCGTCCTCATCGCCGCAGCGGTACTAGTGATCGAGTGGAGCTCGACTCGGATCATCGCTATTGCGTAGTTGCCAGACGCCGGCGCCGCTCGATCTCGATCACGAGGTTCTGCAAATCGCTGGGACTCACACCCGGAATTCGCGAAGCCTGAGCGAGCGAGTGAGGCTTGAGATTTGAAAGCTTCTGACGCGCCTCGAACGACAGTGAGCGCATGTCGCTGTATTCCAGGTCAGGGTCCAGAGAAAAATCACCCATCCTGCGCATCCTCTCGGCCTGCGCTCTCTCACGCTCGAAGTAACCCGCGTACTTGATCTCGAGATCTGCCGTGACGAGTGCCTCACTGTCCAGGTCCGCTCCCAATCCAACTGCCCGCAACAGCCTATCGAGCGGAATCTCATGACGTCTCGCTACTTCGACGATTCGCACCGCATGCGAGAGTGGAGCGCTGTCGGCGCCAGAGAGAACGGGAGCGGCCTCATCAGGTCGTATGCTAGTCGTCTCAGCCAGGCGCAGAGCAGCGTCTTCGTGCTCCAGTCGCGCTTTAATGGTGGCGTCTTCGAGCTCCGAGTAGATACCGAGCCGCATGCCAATGGGACCGAGACGTCTGAGCGCGTTGTCCTGACGCACAGTAAGTCTGAACTCCGATCGCGAAGTGAAGAGCCTGTAAGGCTCATCCACCCCCCGCGTGACGAGGTCATCGACCAGCACGCCGATGTACGATGTCTCTCTGCCCAACACGATAGGCTGTTTCCGCTGTATGGAGAGAGCAGCGTTAAGCCCCGCGACCAGACCTTGTCCCGCAGCTTCCTCGTATCCGGTGGTTCCGTTTATCTGCCCGGCGAAGAAAAGGCCCGGGACAGCTTTGACCTGTAGCGACGGATCCAGCTGGGTTGGCGGATAGTAGTCGTACTCGATAGCGTAGCCAGCGCGATTCATTCTTACGTCAGCTAATCCGCGAATAGATCGAAGAATATCGAGCTGCACGGTAGCCGGCAGTGAAGTAGACAATCCGTTGACGTAAAGCTCCGACGTATCGTGTCCCTCAGGCTCGAGAAAAATCTGGTGTCTCTCCGCGTCTGGGAACTTTACGATCTTGTCCTCGACCGAAGGACAGTACCGTGGGCCGCGGGACGAGATTGCGCCACCGTACATTGCCGACTTCGCGAGGTTGTCCTTGATGATTTTCTTGCCTTCGGCCTCGAGGTAAGTGATCCAGCAAGGCATTTGAGCCGGATGCCGGGTACCAGAGTCGTGACGGCGCTTCGCGCCCCAGAAGTGAGACCATGAATAGTCGAACTGCTCGATCTCGCTCTCCTGGATTTCGAGGGTGGAATAATCGACAGAGCGCCCATCGATGCGTGGCGGTGTCCCTGTCTTGAAGCGCGCCACCGTAAGACCGGCTTGCTCGAGCTGCTCTGCAAGGTGTGTAGTGGCCGTCTCACCAGCTCGCCCCCCGGAAATACGAGTCTCGGTGCCGATATGAATCCGACCGTGGAGGAAAGTGCCCGTAGTGATTACAACGCTTTTTGCGGCGAAGCGCCTCCCCTCGAGGGTCTCGACGCCGAGTACCCGCCGTTCATCCTGCGTGAAAAGGAGTCGGGCGACAGTGCCTTGCACAGTCTGGAGTTTTGCATGTTGCTCGATGAGAGATCTGACTGCGCGGCGGTACAGTCCGCGATCACACTGCGCCCGCGGAGCCCAGACAGCAGGCCCTTTGCTGCGATTCAGCATCCGGAACTGGATCATGGCGAGATCGGTAGCCCTCCCCATGATTCCCCCCAGCGCATCCACTTCGCGAACGACAGTGCCCTTTGCGACACCTCCAATGGCTGGATTGCACGACATCTGACCGATCGTTTCAAGCGCGCTCGTGATCAAGCCGACTCGCGCGCCAAGGCGCGCAGCCGCGACCGCCGCCTCCGTTCCCGCGTGGCCAGCGCCTATGACTACAACGTCGAATTCGGTTTCGAAGCCCGGCAATTGCGACATACATTAAAGATAAAGAGAGCCCTAGTCCTGTCGTCGGTTTCTTCTCGAATCTAATTCATGCCTCTCGAGCTTTCTCACGGCCGCGCCGTTGTTCTCATTCGTCAGAGCGCATTCGAACGCGGCGGACTGACTCGCCAAGCGATTGACGAGCGGTACGACCTCACGGATGACGAGTTCCGAGTCGAGGATGGCCTGATCGGGCTAGGACCGCTGCCGTCAGACGATATGCTTCCGGATCTGATCGAGGATCTCGAGGAGAGCGGCCTGATTTACTTCGACGATTTTTTCGAGTTAAGTGGCAACTGGCCAGATTGGATCACTCTATACGCGCGTGGATCTAAAGGTCGAGGAACCTAGAGGCGCTGTTCGACGACCGCCCATTCTTCGACGAACGCTACTCCGTCCTCGATTCGATCGATAACGACATCCCCCCCAATGGGCAGCAGCTTCGTACCAAGGGTCCGGGCTGGCGCTCTCAATTGCCTGCCAAGATACTCGTATGAAATTTCTCCCGGTGCGGAAACCGCGATATCCCGCGTGACCACGGCGAAATGGCCCTGAATTTCTTGCTCATCGCCGGCTGAAGCAGTCGGTATTCCACGGAAGGCCCACTGCGCGAGAAGCGTGATCATGCCACTGATCGCCAGTGCTCCAGCCGCTATCGCGATCAGCAGAATACCCCACACCGGCAGTCGCGTGCGCGATGCCAGCGGGTACCCGGCGGCGCCAAAGCCGATGGCAAAGGCGGCTACCGCCGGAAGATTGAAGAACACTGAAGGCGCGCGCGAGCGGTTTCGGCGGGCGTGCCCCACGCCGTTCAGCATCGCGAACACCGCCAGCAACAGGCCGCCGGTGAAGGCGGCGAGGAAGATTATCGGAAGAATTGCCACAAGCTCTATAGATCGTTTGGGTCAAAGCCAACTTTTTGCGCTACTCAAGATCCCAGATACTTCTTGAACCAGGCTATCGTTGCCGGCCACGCCGCCCGTGTAGCCGCCAAGTTAGCTCCATCCATTCCCGTCTGTTGCCGCAGGAATCCGTGACCGGCGCCTGGATAAATGCTGTATGTGTAGGTTCGGCCGAGAGCACGAAGCGCCGAGTCGGCTGGTGGAATCGTGGCATCTACGCGAGCGTCGTTCCCGCCGTACAATCCCAGAACTGGCGCGCGAACCGAAGGCAAATCTGTCGTCTTTGGGGCGACGCCATAGTAGACGACCGATGCCCCGAGGCCTGGAGCATGTGCCGCGTGCGCGAAAGAAATACCGCCACCCCAGCAGAAGCCGACGATACCGTATTTTTGCTGGGCCGCCGGCAGAGACATTCCGTACCGACCAATGGCGTCCAGCTGTTTTTGAACCCAGGTGGGATCGAGAGTTCTGATCGCGGCGGTGGCTAGCGGCCCAACAACGCTATCGGGACCATCGGGGAGATTCTTCATCGTCAGCAGATCCGGCGCGATCGCGATGAAACCATCGGCTGCGACCTGGTCCGCGACGCTGCGGATCCAAGACGACAGCCCGAAGATCTCGTGAACGACTACGACCACCGGAGCCTTGGTGCTTCGCTCGGGATACACCACCCAGGCGCGGAGACTATCTCCATCACCTGTCCGGATGATGACCCACTCCCCGTGTCGCGGGGAAGCGCTCAGCCGGGCGAGCGCCCCCGAAGCATCGGGCGGAAGTCGCGGGTCGTTGGGTACACTGACGACTGCCGCGGGCAAGGGCGTGGCGTGGTCAGTGTGCGAATCGATCACGGGAACCATTTTGCTAGTCGTGCACGCCGTACCAGCGAGTGAGAGGATAATCCCGAGTCTGATTTCTGCCGCTTGGACACGCATGTCACCGACCCTCCTGTTTGGCTGGTTGCCGAAGTGTTGTAGCATTCTCGAACTGCTCAGCGAAGAATTCTCCAACACGATATTCCGCATAATAAAACGGCCGCCACGGCCACGAGCCAGCTATGAAACCAGCATGACCGCCCCTTTTGACGAATTCGAGGTGCAGGTTGGGGTTTCGCCGAGCAATATCCCGAACCTCGTCGAGAACCTCCGGCGGCAGCATCGGATCGTCAACCGCGCTTAATAGTAGCGTTTTGAGCCTAATATGCTCCAGTCGCGGCAGTGAGCTTGATCGCTCATAGTAGTCCTTCGCATCCCGGAACCCATGCAACGGACTCGTAATCAGGTTATCGAAATCCTCGAGCGTTCGTAGCCTGGAGATATCATCTGCGGGCGCGAGATCGGGGAACCGGCTGGCTTTCTCCTGCGCCTTTCGCCGCAGCGAACTCAGGAAGAACTGCTGATAGAATCTAGAGAATCCACGGTTGATCCGCGTGGAGGATCGGGCGAGGTCGAAAGGAACCGAAATGGCGGCAGCCGCCCGCAGCTGGAGCGGCAAGTCAGTACCTCGCTCCCCGAGAAACTTGAGCAGCACGTTGCCGCCGAGTGAGACCCCGGCGATGGCAAGAGGAGATGTCGGATGCTCCCGTAAAATTCTCTCGAGGGCGAATGCAGTGTCCGTCGTTTCGCCTGAATGATAGAATCTGCGGGTACGGTTCGGTTCCGAGCCGCACGAGCGGAAAATCAGAAGATCGGCACCCCATCCCCGTCTGGACGCTTCGTTGAGCAGCCCCTGCGCGTAGTGTGAGCGAACAGTCCCTTCGAGACCATGCAGCAACAAGACGCGTGGTGCCCCAACTGCGGCGGACAAACGATGCAGCTCGACAAAATCCCCATCTGGCGTCTCCCAGCGCTCGAGTGCGGTCGGGGCTGGCGGCTGTCGCCTAAACAGCTTACCCCAAAGTGTCTGCAGATGACCGCCGGGAATCCACCAGGCGGGCGAATAGATTATTTCACGCGGCGTCGATTGCCGGTACCGGTCGATCTTCATTCTTTCAGTTCTCCGCTGACAGGCCAGGGCGACACGTTGGAAGTACAGATCTTTGGAGTCAAGAAAAGTCCGGATACGCGCAAGGCTCTTCGCTTCTTCTCGGAGCGAAGAGTCAAAACCCACTTCGTTGATCTTTTGGAGCGTCCAGCATCCCTCGGCGAGCTTCGCCGATTCGCCCAGAAACTTGGCGTGACAGCACTCGTTGATCGAGACTCGAAGCGTTTTAGCGAGCTTGGTCTTCAGTACGCGCAACTTTCGGACGAACGCTGGCTGGAGAAACTTTCCGAGGAGCCGTTATTGCTTCGGCTTCCACTCGTCCGCAATGTAAACCAGGTCGTTATTGGAGCTGACGAAGCCACGTGGAAAACCTGGATGGAGCGGTAAGTCACTCCCCTCGCTTGTGGGCGTGAGCCCGGGCAAGCGATATTGCACACTCGTCCCGCCCCCTCCTCAGCGATCAGCTCAACCCCCGGCCCACCAACATTGACTTATCGCGTTCTCGTCACCGATGAGATCGACGCCGAAGGTGTCGCGCTCCTTTCGGCCGAGCCGAGGATCGTCGTGGACGAAGTGCCGACGCTCCCCAAAGACGAACTGCTTGCCCGCATCGCCGACTATGACGCGATCGTGGGTCGCAGCGCGACGCGGATTTCCGCGGATTTGCTGGAGAAGGCTCGCAAGCTCAAGGTCGTCGGGCGAGCCGGAGTCGGAGTCGACAACATCGCCATGGACACGGCGACCTCTCTGGGCGTCGCCGTCATCAACGCCCCGGCCGGCAACACGATTGCGGTAGTCGAGCTGTTCTTCGGAGCAGTCATATCACTGCTTCGGCACATCCCGCGTGCGGATACATCGATGCACGCGGGCAAGTGGGAGCGGTCGGGCTTACTCGGGTCCGAGTTGAAAGGCAGGACGCTTGGAATTGTTGGCCTTGGGCGAATCGGAGGAGAAGTGGCGACGCGTGCCCGAGCATTTGGGATGAACGTTGTCGCCTGCGATCCATACATCGCCCAATCCCGTTTCGACGCTTTGCGCGTTCAGGAGGTCAAGTCGCTCGACGCCCTGCTCGAGCAATCAGATATCGTGACCGTTCACACTCCGCTGACTGACGAAACGAAGGGTATGATCGGTAAGCGGGAGATCGCGCGGCTTCCTCAGCAGTCCATCGTGGTGAACATGGCTCGCGGCGGCATCGTCGATGAAAGAGCGTTGCTGGAAGCGTTGGGCAACAAGCATCTCCTCGGGGCGGTCGTCGATGCCTACGAAAAGGAGCCCTTGGCTGCCGACCATCCCCTGCGAGCGCTTCCGAACGTGCTGCTTACTCCGCATATCGGCGCGTCAACGACTGAAGCGCAGCGCAACGTCGCAGTTGACGTCTGCATGGCAGTGCGTGACGCACTTCTGAGCGGTGAGCTGTCGCGCTCCATCAATGTCGCCGACGTTGGTGGTCAGTGGGCGGAGGTCGAGCCGGCGCTGACACTGGCGCGGCGCGCAGCGGCGGTGGGAAGAGCAATACTGGCAACTCAAGGTACGCGCGCAGTCCAACGAGTTAATGTGCGCTCGGGCTCCGCGTTGACGGCCGCGAAGAGCGCGCTGCTCGCATCGGCTGCACGCGGACTGCTGGAAGGCACGGTGGAACAGGAGCGCCTCAATCTCATCAATGCTCGCGCAATGGCCGAGATTCGCGGAATAGATCTTTCGACCACGGAGACCCCGATCCAGGATAATCCTTATGCGGTCGAAGTGAGACTGAGCGGCGGAATGCAGGAAATCGCGATTGCTGGAACCGCACAACCAGGCGCGGCCGCGCGCTTCACGCGTATTGGCGCCTTCTACGTAGACATTCAACCGCGCGATACGCTGCTGATCCTCACCAACAACGATGTTCCAGGCGTGATTGGCCGCGTGGGGACCCTACTCGGCGAGGCGGGCGTCAACATCGCCGAATACCATCAGGCGCGCCTGGCTCAGGGAGGCCAGGCACTTGCCGCCGTGTCGGTCGATGGAGACGTAAGCGAGACTATCCGCGAATCGCTGCTTCGTCTTCCTGATGTGTCTTCTGCTGCTGTCGTCTGCTTTCATTCAGGGTGAGTGTCAGCCTAAGCAGCGACAAGGGTGTAAGGGAAGCCTATGCAGCCGATGCATCCGGCCTTCATCTAGTTCCAGAGCTGGTAGCTCGACCTGAATCGGTGGAGGAAGTCGTCGAGCTGCTGCGTCGAGCGACGGCTGACCGCATGCCGATCACATGTGCGGGCGCACAGACGAGCACGACGGCAGCATCCATTACCGACAAGGGCGTGCTCCTCTCACTTCGCGCACTCGATCGTATTTCAGCAATCGACGAAAGGACAAGAACGATAAAGGTTGGACCGGGAGCACTCGTCGGCGAAATTAAGCGATCCGCAGCAGCGGCCGGTCTTCTCTTCGCTCCAGACCCGACCAGCGAGGAAGAGTGCACGATTGGCGGAGCGATTGCCTGCAACGCTTCTGGGGCGCGCACGTTCAAGTACGGTGCAACGCGGAAGCACGTGCAGGCACTCAAGGTAGTGATGGCAAACGGTGAGCTGATGGAGTTTCGAAGAACCAATCTCGAGAAGAACACCGTCGGGTACGCCTTCGCCCACGAGCCCATTGATTGGTTCATCGGGAGTGAAGGCACGCTCGGCATAGTCGTGGAGGCCGAGCTCGCTCTGCTGCCTCTCCCGGCTCACGTTGTCGGGCTCGCGGTCTTCTTCAGGACGGAGCAGGAAGCGCTGAGATTCGTGGTGGCAACGCGAGAGTCGGGTACGGTAGCCCCGCGGTGCATCGAGTATTTCGACGATCAGGCAATCGGAATTACGCGCACTGTGGCTCAGGTTGGAATGTTGCCAGACGGAGCGGCGGCGATGATATACGTGGAAGAAGAAATTGGCGATGATCTCGATTCCACACTTGGCCGGTGGGGTGAGCTCATCGAATCGACAGCTCCGGATTTCGACCCGCTTGTTTTTGATGGTGAGACAAGGTTGAGAGAAGCCCGAAAAATTCGTCACAGTATTCCAGCGACGATGAATGAGCGTGGAACCAGGTACCGCGATTCAGGTGGAAGAAAAGTCTCTACCGACTGGGCGGTCCCGTATCATGAGGTCGCCGAGGCAATTCGAACTGCACGTGCATTTGCTGCGGACCGTGGTGTCGAGCAGGCTGTGATCTATGGTCACGCGGGTAACGGGCACCCTCATCAGAATTTCATTGCTCGTAACGCGCGAGAGCTCGCTACCATAGAAGAGGTTGTCGAGCAGACGCTAAAACGCGTGCTTGCACTTGGCGGTACGGTGGCGGCGGAGCATGGAATCGGAAAGATCAAGCGCGGGTGGCTTCCGCTCCAGATGAATGGGCTACAGATCGCAATGATGACGGCGGTGAAGAGAGAGCTGGACCCTCTTGGAATTCTTGCACCCGGGAATATTCTGTGAGCCGTTTCAATTCCGTGGTCTTCGATGTCGACTCGACGTTGAGCGGAATCGAAGGAATAGACTGGCTGGCCGCATTGCGTGGTGCTGATGTCGAAGCATGGAGCGCCGAGCTGACGGTAAGGGCGATGGAGGGGAAACTTCCAATCGAATCCGTTTATAGCGAAAGGATGCATGCGGTGAAGCCCGCCATGGCGGAAATCGAGCGGTTAGGGCGAGCGTACGTCGAGCGCATTGCGCCGCGCGCCCGGGAAACACTTACCGAGCTCCGAGCACGTGGGATAGACCTGGTGATGGTCAGCGGCGGACTGCGTGAGGCGATATTGCCTCTCGCCAGAGAGCTGGGCGTCGACGAAGAGCGAGTCCACGCAGTGTCCGTCTTCTTCGACGAAGAGGGAAACTACGCCGGCTTCGATGAGCAGTCTCTTCTGACGCGGCAGAACGGGAAACGGACGACTGTGCGAGACATCGGTCTCAGGGGTCCGATACTGGCAGTCGGAGATGGCATGACTGATTGCGAAATCAAACCCGTCGCGGACAGTTTCGCCGCCTTCACCGGATTCATGCGACGCGAGCCGGTCGTGCAGCGCGCCGATTTCGTAATCGAGAATTTCGACCAACTGAGAGAACTCATACTGGAATGAGCCCCATAACAACCTTCGGCACTTTTTTTCTGCCAGGGCCGACCGAAGTTCGCGAAGAAATCATGACGGCCATGCTTCAGCCGATGATTCCACATCGCGGGCCGGAGTTCGAGAAACTATTCGAGCGGCTTCAGCAGGGCCTTCGTCCCATATTCAAGACAGAGCGCCCCGTTTACATCAGCTCGTCGTCGGCCACCGGAATGATGGAGGCTGCGATCCGTTGTGCCCCTCCGGGCCGGATCCTCTGTTTGGTGAACGGAGCGTTCTCGGAGCGATTCGCGCACATCGCGTCGATGTGCGCGCGCGATGTCGATCGCTACGAAGTCGCGTGGGGACAGGTGCATGCGATTCCCCAGCTGGACGAGCGTCTCTCGATGCGAAAATACACCGCGATCGCGGTAGTTCATTCCGAAACATCGACCGGCGCGTTGAACGATGTCCGCGCGATATCGGATTGCGCGCACCGCCACGGTATTCCCTGCCTGATCGACAGCGTAAGCGGGCTTGGTGGAGCGGAGCTTCATTTCGATGAATGGAAGCTCGATTACGTTCTGACCGGCTCGCAAAAAGCGCTGGCCCTTCCGCCGGGTCTTTCTTTCGCTGTCGCATCGACGAGCTTCATCGATCAGGCCAATGGCACCCACGGTCGCGGCGTCTATTTCGACCTTGTCGAGCTGGATGCGTACGCGCGGCGAAGCCAGACGCCAAGCACGCCGGCGCTCACTCTGCTCTACGCGCTGGAAGCGCAGGCCAAATCGATTGCTGCAGAGGGGCTCGAGGCCCGCTGGGCACGGCACAAGGCAATGGCTATCCGTACACAGGAATGGATTACGAAGGTCAGCGACGAAACGGGGGAAAAGTTGGGCAACATCGCTCCTCTCGGATCTCAATCGCCGACGGTATCCACCATTAGGCTTCCGTCGGACGTCCCGGCGGAAGCCTTCACTGCCGCAGTGGCAAAGCGTGGGATCGTAGTTGGGACCGGCTACGGCAAGTTGAAGAGCTCCACCTTTCGCATTGGCCACATGGGCGACCACACCATGGAATCGCTCGAGCGCTGCCTTGCAGCGTGTTCGAGCGTGCTGCGTTCTTGACTCAGGTATCAGTCTCGAATGCCGGTGTCGAATTCGGTGCGTCGAAGATCTTTGGGGGAATAACATTCACCGTAGGGCGGGGCGATCGCTGGGGGATCCTCGGTCGGAACGGAAGTGGCAAGACGACTCTCTTCCGCCTGATTACTGGCACGCATCAGCCGACCGAAGGGGTCGTCACACGCCAGCCCGGTCTGCGTTTCGGCCTCCTCGAGCAACACCGCGACTTCGGTGGGGCCAAGACAGTGTGGGAAGCCGGCGCAGGAGAGTTTTCTGATCTGCTCGCGCTCGAGCTTTCCCTTGCCGAACAGGCCAACCTCCTGTCGCAAGTGGGTGAGTCCGCCACGCCACAAATGCTCGCCAAGTATGATCGCGACCTCGAGCGATTCGATCGCGAAGGCGGATACACTTTCACTCCACGGGTGGATGCCGTCCTGCAGGGACTGGGTTTCGATGCGGAGAAAGCCCGCACCCAGCCGCTCGAACAGTTGAGCGGTGGTGAACGCGGAAGGCTTGGTCTGGCGAGGCAGCTGGTGAGTGGCGCCAACGTTCTGCTTTTGGATGAGCCAACGAATCACCTCGATCTGGAAACGACACGCTGGCTGGAGGATTACCTTCGAAATACCGACAAGACGGTGTTGCTGATCAGTCATGATCGTGCATTTCTCGCCAACGTAGTGGATCACGTTCTCCATCTCGAAGGCGGAAGCGCGGTCGCCTATTCGGGAAGCTATGAATCATTCGTCGTGCAGCGGGAAGAACGAAGGCTAAGCCAGCGCCGCGCTTACGATAAACAGCGCAAGGTGATAGCCGAAGAAGAGGACTACATAAGGCGCAACATCGCCGGTCAGAACTCGAAACAGGCCAAAGGCAGGCGCAAGAGGCTCGGCAGGGCGCCGCGACTCAGCTCTCCCACCGCTGAGGAAGGAAGCGCTTTGGGCCTGAGACTCGACGTTGCGGTGCGAGGCGGCGACCAGGTCGCGATAGCCCGCGGTGTAACGCTGGAGGTCGAAGGAAGGGCTCTGATCTCGGACTTCACCGCAACCATCCATCGTGGCGATGTCGTCGGCTTCGTCGGTCCGAACGGCAGCGGGAAATCGACCTTTCTTCGCGCTCTGATGGGTGAGCGCGATGTCTCAAGCGGAGAGTTGAGGGTTGGCGGGTCCGTTCAGGCGAGCTACTACCGCCAGGATATGGCTCAGGTGCCGATGGATCGAACGCTCTACGACGTCATAAGCGAGCTCAGGCCACAATGGGAACGCCGTCAGGTTCAGGGTCACCTCGCCAGATTCGGATTTTCCGGTGACGAAGCTCAACGTCGAGCCGACACACTTTCCGGAGGAGAGCGGGCACGGGTCGCGCTCGCGATGATGGTTCTCGGCCGGGCGAACTTCCTTCTTCTCGACGAGCCGACCAATCACCTGGATATCGAATCGGTGGAAGCGCTCGAGGACGCCCTCGGGGAATACGAAGGAACGATACTGCTGGTGAGCCATGACCGCGCGATGTTGGAAGCGCTGACGTCACGAGTGTGGATTCTGCACGAGCGCCACATCACCGATTTCCCCGGATCCTTCGCCGAATGGGAGGAGCAGAGCCGGGAGCGCGAGCATGCGGCCGCAGTCGCCTCCGCGGAGCAGGAATCGCTGCGACGGGTGAAGGAGCACAAGACGACCAGACGGCGCGAAGCACAGGGAGTAGAGAGTCGCGCGGCGCTTCGCGAAGTACGCCGGCGGGTAGAAGACTCGGAGAAAGAGGTTGCTACACTCGAGAAAAAGATCGTGGAGTTGACGGCTCTGCTCGAAGATCCGGAGCTCTACACGACCCGTGAGGGAACCGAAAAATCATTGGTCGCCGGCAGGGAGCTGGACGAAACGCGGCGTCGGCTCGACATCGCGCTTGAAAACTGGACAGCGGTGACGGAACGCGCGGAGCAGCTATCGGCGATCTGATCGAATCAGAACTCGCCGATGAATCCTATCTCCACCTCGAGATTTTGGCTGAACCGCTCATGCACCTTGTCCTGCGCCATCGTGATCAGCTCGCGAACATCCTTCGAGGTCGCCTTCCCGAGATTGACCATGATGTTCGCGTGGATGTGGGAGATCTGGGCATCTCCATGTCGGCAACCCTTCAATCCGACCTGATCGATCAAGCGGCCGGCTCCCACGCCTTCTATCTTCTTGAAGATCGAGCCGGCGCTGGGATGGTACTCGAGCCAGGGATGCTTGCCGCCCCGCCAGCTCAGGTTTTCCTGCATGATGCGATGCATCACCGATTTATCTCCGGGCTCGAGCTGGAACGTCACCGCTAGCGCGATGTCCCGCTGCTTGTGGAGCGTACTCGTGTCGTAGCCGAACTGCATGTATTCCCTGTCTACGGTTTTCCGCTTCCCGTCATAGGTCAGCAGTTCGGCTGTCTGAAAGACCTCGGCAATGAACATCGTTCTCTCGCGGTCTGGGGCAGGTGAGAGAAAGTGCAGATTCTGCCAGACGGCCCCGCCGACTGTGCTCGGGATTCCAACATAGTGTTCCAGCCCCGACAGCCCACGCTCGACGGCCTGGGGTATCAACTTCGCCATCACCGCACCGCTCTCGACCCAGAGTCTTCCGTTATCGAAGAACTCGAGGTGGCTCGAGATATTGCGGATGATTAGGCCGCGGAACCCCTTGTCGCCGATGAGAATGTTGGCGCCGAGCCCGAGCACGAAATACTCGAGGCCGAGCTCCCGGGCGGCAGTAACTGCCCCTGCCAGATCCTCGACCGATGTTGCATCGTAAAAGAGATCGGCTGGACCACCAATCCTGAATGTGGTGTATTGAGCAAGAGGCTCATTGCGCTTAAGCCTCTTGGCGTCGAGCCGAGTTATCAATTGCCCGTAATAGTCCGACCGGGCTTTCCCAGAATCTGACATGTCCGAAAGAAAAGGTGTCCTGCGTTACTGCGCCACTCTTGTGCTTCTCGTATTGGTACTTGCTCCGATGCAGGCGCAGGGCCAGCGAGCGGAGCTCGCGAAGATCATTCAACGCAAGGTTCTGGCTAATGGTCTCGAGGTAATCGTCGTCGAAAACCACGGCGTCCCATTAGCGACGATCGAAATCGACGTAAAGAACGGGTCATTTACGCAGACCCCCGAGTACGAAGGGCTGGCTCACATGTACGAGCACATGTTCTTCCGCGCCAATTCCAAGTATCCGGAGCCCAATCAATTCTGGGACAGGGCGTCGGACCTCGGAGCGGTGTTCAACGGAACGACCCAGGAAGAAAGGGTCAACTATTACATGACTGTCCCGGCGGAAAAGCTAGCCGACGGAATCGAGCTACTGGCCACGGCGCTGAAGGGCCCGTTGTTCCGTCGCGACGAGCTCGAGCGGGAGCGGCAGGTTGTAATCGGAGAATACGACCGAAACCAATCGAGCCCGTTCTTCGAGCTCTCGCGCCAGGCGGATGCGAAGCTTTATCCCGGCAACTTCAGCAGAAAGGATGTGATCGGTGACCGACAGATAGTTCTGACCACAACGCCCGAAAAGATGCGCGCCATTCAGAACAAGTATTACGTTCCGAACAACTCCGCGTTGATCGTCGCTGGCGATGTGAGCCCGGCCACCGTGTTTGCTCTCGCCGAGCGCGAGCTGGGGCAGTGGGGTCGCAGCGCCGATCCATTCGTCGCCGATCCGATTCCGACTATTCCTCCTCTTCAGAAAAGCCAGGGAGTGCTCGTTGAAGCACCCGTGGGCGCGGTAACCGTGCAGGTTCAATGGCAGGGTCCAAGCGTCGGACAGGATGCCAAGTCTACCTACGCGGCGGACGTGTTTTCGGACGTGATGAACGACCCACGGTCGCAGTTCCAGCAAAGGCTTGTCGACAGCGGACTATGGCAAGCCGTGGGCGTCAATTACTACACACTCAATCACACCGGACCGATTACAATCAGCGGACAGACATCGCCTGAACACCTTCGCGAAGCGCTCGCGGCCCTCTACGTCGAGATAGCGAAGTTCGATACCCCGGGCTACTTCACATCGGACGAGCTCGAGGCGGTCAAGGCGCACCGCGCTGTAACTTCCGCATTCGATCGTGAGCGGGCCTCGGGGTTCGCGCACACGCTGGGGTTCTGGTGGAGTGTTGCCAGCCTCGAGTACTACATGGGATACGTTGACTACATGGCACAGCAGACACTTGTAGACCTCCGCGCATACGCCCGCCGCTACATCGTCGAGAAGCCGCACATTACGGGAGTTCTCATCGCGCCCGATGCACGGCAGTCGCTGAAGCTCGCTCCGGAAGACCTAGTGATGGCGGGGACACGCTGATGCTGCTTTCGATTGCGCTGGCGCTGGCAACGGCCACTACGAGCTTTGATGTATCGGGTGTGCACGTCATTCTGCGACAGAACGACGCCAACAACGTCGTCGCGGCGAATCTCTATCTGTTGGGCGGAGCCCGGCAGGTCACTGCGGCGAACGCGGGGATAGAGCCCATCCTGCTTGACGTCTCCGAGCGCGGAACCCAAAAGTTCCCCAAGAATTCGCTGCGTCGCGCGATGTCGCTTCTGGGGAGCGAAGTGGTAGTTGCTCCGAGCGCGGACTGGACGATGTTCGGAATCCGCTCGAGCACTGAAGTATTCGATTCCACCTGGTCGATCTTTGCCGATCGAGTAATGCATCCGAACCTGGCCAAGTCGGAAATAAGCCTGGTGAAGGCTCAATACCTGTCGGGAATCAGACAGCGGAGAGATGATCCTGATGCCCTGGCCGACTATCTCGCGGACAGCATTACTTATGTAGGCCATCCGTACGC
>JAYWBE010000258.1:0-1576 GCA_043781715.1 Gemmatimonadaceae bacterium | reverse complement strand
ACAAAACAAAACCGACCGCACCCGCTTCACCGGCACGGGAAGAGCACGCTACCGCCTGTTCGACTGGCTCACTGCCGACGGCAACTTCAACTACGACGAGGAATCGAACTCGTACAAGTCGCTGACCCCATTCGGATTTCTCGATCCACTTGGCGTTGCGACTGACGGCAGCCTGTTTCAGCACGACAACAGGGGCCGCAGCTACAACGCCGGCGCGAACCTCACCAGCATCCGGACACTCGGCTCGCTCACCAACACCACGCGCGCCAGCTACTCTTACGAAGATCAGTATCTCACGAGTTTTCAGCTTACAGCAAACAAGCTGACGGTGACCAAGACACCGGAATTCACGGCAGCCGACAACAGCAGCCTGATCCCGAGCTCCAACACCCAGCCTATCCGCACAAAAGGAACGTTCCTGGTTTCGACTATGGACTTCAAGGGCGCCTACATTCTCGACGGCCTCATCCGGCGAGATGAATCCTCTCTGTTTGGCGCGGCAGCTCGCAGCAAGAATTATTACCGGTATTCGGCCGCATGGAGAGTCTCAGAGAATCTCCACCTCCCCGGCGTCGACGAGCTTCGTTTGCGCGCCTCGAAGGGCACTGCCGGTCTTCGTCCCATCTTCAACGCACAGTACGAAACATTCGCAATCGTAGGTGGCTCTCCGTCGAAGCAGAACCTTGGGAACAGGCTCTTGCAACCCGCCCACTCGACAGAAACCGAGTACGGCTTGAACCTCGATTTTCTGGGACGCTATCGCTTCGAGTACACCAACTCGGACAAGACAACTCGCGATCAGATCCTCCTCGTCCCGCTCTCGGCAGCCACCGGGTACCAGAACCAGTGGCAGAACGCGGGCACCTTGAAGGGGCGTACGCAGGAGGCCGCTCTCGGCGGAGTGCTGGCTTCGCGTCCGAATTTTACACTTCGCCTCAATATCACCGCCGACCGCACGCGTCAGCACATCACCGAGCTGAACGTGCCGACATTCCTCACTGGTCCCGGTGGAACTGAGACGCAGGTGTTCCGCATCGGGCCGGGTCAGACGTTCGGCGTCATGTACGGCAATCGCACGGTTCGCACGCTCGCGCAGCTGTACGAGGATCCGGCGAAGAACGCCCTTTCAGGAGCGGGCCAGAAGTGGAGCTCCGATTCTGTCCTCGTCAACGAGGAAGGCTACGTAGTGCGGCGCTCGACGTGGCGCACCGTTCAGGAGACACCGATATTCTACGTCAACTCGAAGGGTGAAACAAAAGTCCAGATCGGGGACGTAAATCCCGATTTCAATATGGGCTTCGCCCCCCAGCTGAGCACCCATGGCTTCAACGTCAGCGCGCTCGTCAACTGGGTAAAGGGCGGCAGCATTTACAACGGCACGCGCCAGTGGCCCTTCTTCGAGAACCGCGATCGCATTTACGATCAGCGTTCCAAGCCTGCCATTGAGCGGAAGCCGCAGAGTTATTACAACTTCTTCTACAACGGCATCAATGCAATCGACTTTTTCGTCGAGAACGGCACGTATGTCAAACTTAAGGAGCTGGCCGTCAACTATACCTTCCCCGCAGGCGCTGTC
>JAYWBE010000257.1:0-1583 GCA_043781715.1 Gemmatimonadaceae bacterium | reverse complement strand
TCACCTTGGTGGTGTCGAGCGGAGTGATCTTGCGGAGTATGGCCGGGATTGCGACCGGAGTCACTGGCGCTTCGTCAGTTGTCTGCAATGTCAGCAAGGCGCGCGTCGTGTCCCAGTCGGTCGGTCTCGTCTGGGGCGCATAGCGGTCGTACGGTAGGTTCTGAAGGACGGCCCTCGTGCCCGGCGGGTCGGTGCCGCGCACGAGGAGCTCGACGCGCTCTCCGGTTGTCACCAGAATGTCTTTCACTTCGACAGGCTTCTCGAACAGTCCGCCGTCGCTTCCTACGTGGAGGAAGGTGTGCCCCGAAAGGGCGATACGGTAGATTCGCCCGGCTGACCCGTTGACGATCCGCCACCGCTGCGTCTCTCCGCTGCGGATCGATATCGTCGGCATCACCTGGCCGTTGACGAAGAGGATGGGGCCCTCGCGTCCGTTTTCCTCATCGACTCCGCCGTGGTGCGAGTGCGGATCCGGAAAGTCGATCGAGCCGTTCTTGAGGAACCGATTGTCGGAGAGGATGATCAGCTTCTCGGGCATCGACGGCAATGGATCATCCGCTGCGCGAACAACGATCCCGCCGAAGAGTCCCTTCCCTATCGCGAACCCGGTGCGACGGTCAGGATGAGGGTGATACCAGTAGGTGCCCGCCGTGCCGGGGCGAACGGTGAAGACGTAGTCGTGCGTCTCGCCCGGCTTGATGGGGTGGAACGGGCTGCCGTCGGATTCGAATGGCAGATGAATGCCATGCCAGTGAACGGTGGTCGGCTCGGGGAGATCGTTGCGGAAGTGGACGATGACGAGATCGCCTTCACGCACGTCGAGCGTGGGGCCCGGGACTCGCCCGTTGTAGGCGAACACTTCGCTCGAGACACCCGGCTGTAGAGAGAGCGTTGTAACCGCGGCGGTGATGTTCACCTCGACTGTCTTCGGCAGCTTCGAGATGTTTACGAGAACGGAAGGGTTCGACTTGTCATCCTTCGACGGAACACTCACGCGCGAAGGAAGAGCGGATGCGGCAGGGCTCTCGCGCGTTGGCGACTGGGCGATGAGAGAGCCGGATAATGTCAGAAGCGTGAGGAGCGAAACCCAGTAAATCATTCCCTGCCTTGCGGATTGCGACCGGCCAATATCGGGACGCCGGGACGGCGGGGCAAGAGAATTCTTTTTTCCCCCGGGCTGTTAGCCGTGAAAACCTCGTCTAATCATGAAAGATTCCGATGGTGCCGAGTGCTGCTCAAGGCCACCACGTCTTGTTCGAGTAGCTGCGACTGAACACCGCTTGATGCGGCTCACGCGGATCGGGTGTCCTGACCACGAGATCGAGTCGATCCGCCCGTGGCACCACTTTGGAAAAAATACCCCCGTACCGGTCAAAGTTGTGGAACCCCTTCGGTGTGCCGATTTGTGTGCCAACCCAGGCAAACTCAGCGAATCTGAACCGAGCCAACACAACCTGTATTTCGGCTAAGTCCTTACAGGAACATCCGGAGGCACGCGCGGCGGTGCTCGAGGAGAGTCGGATCGGCCGCGAGCAATTCCACGTACGCGGCACGCCGACGCTCACGTTGGCTGACGGCACCCA
>JAYWBE010000256.1:0-5149 GCA_043781715.1 Gemmatimonadaceae bacterium | reverse complement strand
ATCAAAAACAACCCGTCCGATTTGACTCCACCACGAAGAAGGTCACGCAAGCCGCGTAAACGCGGGGTGCGCCGCCCCGCGCAACAGCACACATCTCTGCCGACCAGCCGCAACGCGTACATGGAGACGCGCCAGTGGCTGCTCGATCGGCACGGACCGGTGTGCGCCTACTGCGAGCGCCGCGTTAGCTCGAAGACGATCACTATGGATCACGTGACGCCGCGAAAAGGCAAGACGGCGTACGATCGGCGCGACAACCTCGTCCTCGCCTGCCCGGCGTGCAACGCGCTCAAGGCCGATCAGCCATTCCTGGCGTTCCTGCTGGCGCGACGGGCACGCGCGGCGAGCCTGGTGCGCTACGGAGGGCACCTGAGTCCGATGCTGCTCGACCTTGCGAGAGAGATTGCGGGACCGGAAGCGTCGGCGCGCGCGGAGCGGCTCGCGGACCCCGACTACCCCTACCTGGACTAGGAGCCCGTCGGCTCCAACTCGCCCGTTCTTGGAGCGGTCTGGCCAGCCCGTTCGGGCGGCGCTGGAGTTACGCTTGCTTCCGGCTTTGGGGCGCGGTTTTCAGAGGTGCGGCGGGTCTTCGGCTTAAGTCTGGCCTTGATGAACCCGAGCACATCCGTCTCGTGCTGACGTAGCGTGGGTCCTTTGGTCTTGCGCTTGTTCCAGTGGCGCTCCGGCAGCGGGGGTAGAACCGCACCCTCCAGATACGCCTCGATGAGCACCGGGTGGATGTAGTACTTACGGCAGACGCTTCGCGTGTTGCCAAGCCTCTTGGCGGTGACGTCGACCGCCGCAACGACGTTCTTCTCCGCCTCGCGCTTGGTCTTGGCCGGTCCCATCGCGCGCAGCGCCTCTGCCACGAGCATCGTCCCGGCCCAGGTGCGGAAATCCTTGGCGGTGATTTCTCGCCCGGTGATTTCCTGCAGATACGCGTTCACGTCTTCGGCGTCGACTTCCTGCCGCTTTCCGTCGTCGTCCAGGTACTTGAACAACTCCTCACCGCGGAGCGCCTGACAGCGCTGCACGATGCGCGCGATGCGCTTGTCGGTGACCGAGACAGCGTGCTGAATCCCGCTCTTGCCGCGAAACTCGAAGCGAAGCTCCGATCCCACAACGGCGACGTGCCGGCGGCGGAGAGTCGTAAGACCGAAGGACTTGTTGGATTTCCTGTACTCATCCGATCCGATTCGGATCAGCGTCGTCTCCAGCAGCCATACTACGGTCGCCATGATCTTGTCGCGGTCGAGTCCCTCCTTCGCGATGTCGGTTTCGACGCGCTCGCGGACCTTCCACAGCACATCGCTCAGCTCGAACATCCGCTCGAACTTGGTTCCGTCGCGGTGCTGGCGAAAATGCGGGTGGTAGCGATACTGCTTGCGGCCGCGCGCATCGCGGGCGGTCACCTGAAGGTGTCCGTCCTCGTGCGGGCAGATCCACACATCGGTCCACGCCGGCGGAATCACCAGCGACCGCAATCGATGGAGAGACTCGCGCGACCGGATCACGACGCCGTCGGGACCGACATACGTGAAGCCGCGGCCGTGGCGCTGACGGCGAATTCCCGGCATCGCATCGGTGACGTACGTGAGGCCCGCCGCGACGGCGGACCCCATGTATTCGTGAGAGACAGACTGGCCCAGCTTTCCTCCTCGAACTCGCGCGCTCGGTGGTCACGCCTCATGCCGCGAGACGGAGAGGCGGGGCGTCCGATATGGACGAGACGAGGGCGGGGTGGCAACCTTTTTTTGGGCCCTCGACTGCTGGACCGCTCGTATGGCCACCCGCGGCTCGGGAGCGATCCGGGTCGGGAGCGGCACGCTCGTCGAGGGTTCCGGCTGGTTCCCCCATCCTGGTGATTGACCACCCCTCGGGGAGCGCGCAAAAAGGGCGCGGCTCACGGCGGGCTAATTTCACATCGCGTACGTTTTGGGAACAGAAGGAGTTTCGTTACGTGCCCGCAGGCTCAATCCAGCTCGTCGAGGTTCCGCAACGGGGGGATTTTCCACGCGGTCACTCCGACTACTCCGAGAGTTATGAGCCCACCGAGGATCACCGAGCGAACGGTGCCAAGCAGCTTCGCCGCGACACCCGACTCGAACGATCCGATCTCGTTCGACGAGCCGATGAAGATCTGGTTGACCGCGGACACGCGCCCGAGCATTTGTGGCGGTGTGCGAATCGTCAGTAGCGTCGATCGGATCACGACGCTCACATTGTCGACCATTCCGCTGATGAAGAGGAGCACCAGCGAGACCCAGAACCACCTCGACAACGCAAACAGAATCCAGCATAGGCCGAACGCGGCAACGCAGATAAAAAGTGTCCGTCCGGCCTTCCGCAGCTTACGGTGAACGAGTAGAAGTGAGATGAGCACGGCGCCGGCCGCCGGCGCGGCGCGGAGTATTCCCAGCCCCTGCGGACCGACCAGAAGAATCTCCGACGCGAAGATCGGAAGCAGCGCTGGCGCTCCGCCGAACAGCACCGAGAAGAGGTCGAGAAGCTGCGCGCCCAGCAGCTCGGGCTGGGTCAACAGGAACCGAATCCCGACGGTGAGATTCTCGCCAATGGTCAATTCCGTGGCGACCGCCGGCAGGCGGGTATACGCAATCTGCGCGAACAGAAACAGCGCGATCGCGCACAGGACCGTTTCCACGATGTAAGCCAGCCGCGCGCCGGAAAACCCGTAAATCATTCCGCCAGCCGCGGGGCCAACGACGGCAGCGAATTGCCAGAGGGACGACCTCCACATGATCGCATTCGTGTAGGTCTCGCGCGGCACGATCTCGGCTCCAAGCGCGGTCCGGGCCGGTTGGAGAAAGCTTCTCGCGAGTCCGCTGACGCAAACGACCGCGTAGATCGGGACTATCGTCCTCGCCAGCAGCGGCCGTGCGTAGACGGTCAGAAGAAGGAGCGCGACTCCGCAGCCCAACTGAACCGCGAGCGCAATGAGCGACAGCCGCTTTCGGTCGTGCCGGTCGGCGATGTGCCCCGCGTAGAGAGCCGCGGCAATGAAGGGCAGCGCTTCGGCCAGCCCCACCAGTCCGAGCGAAAGTGGATCTTTCGTGAGGGCGTACACCTGCCACGCCACGACCGTCGCCTGGATCTGCGTTCCCAGCGTCATCGCCACCAGGCTGGCAACGTACCAGAGAAATCTGGTGTTGCGCAGCGATATGTACGGATCGTGTCGCTCTGCCATTCCTCGCGCTTGGGACGGGACGCCGGATGATACCGAACCGCTACCGCCTCGGCAATTATTCAGATGTGGCGGCCGGCGCGCGAGCGCGTTCTATTTGTTGTGGCGGGAAATTCAGCGTTGTGGCGGGAAATTCAGCGTCCCGAGGAGGCAAAAGTGAGTACGGCAACCCCAGTGAAAGCCAGCGCGATAAAACCGACGAAGTCGGAATTCCTTCCCTACTACGAGAAGTACATCACGCTTGTCCCGAACGGCGATGTGATCTCGACGCTCACGACCCAGATGACGGAAACGCAGTCGCTTCTTTGCGCCCTTCCGGCATCGATCGCGACCTACCGGTACGCGCCCGATAAATGGAGCGTGAACGAGGTCGTCGGACACCTGACTGACAGCGAGCGAATCTTCACGGGGCGCGCGCTCAGATTTGCGCGGAATGATGCCACGCCGATCCCCGGCTTCGAGCAGGACGACTACGTTCGCAATGCCACGTTCGACGCGTATCCTCTCTCCGAGCTCGCTTCAGAGCTCGAGACGGTGCGCCGGTCCACCATCTTCTTCTTCAGGCACATGGACGAGCAGGCCTGGACTCGGCGCGGGCTCGCGAACAACGCTGAAGTCTCCGTGAGGGCGCTCGCCTACATCATCGCGGGGCACGAGCTTCACCACCTCAAGATTCTGCGCACGAGGTATCTCTAGCGGAGCAACGAGCCGCTAGGCTCGCGGCAACGCGAGTGTGAAGGTCGAGCCTTCACCGAGCTTGCGCGCCGCCATTTCGCGCTCGAGCAAGGTCTCGCGCTCGATGAGCTGCGAACTGAACAAGGTAGGAGCTACGCTACCAGAACCGCGCTCGCTCGCCAGTTGATTCCGAGGAGGGCGTTCGCAACCGTCGGATCGAAGTGACTCCCGGCCCTGCGCTTGATCTCGGCAAGCGTGTCGTCCATTCCCCACGCCGGCCGGTAGGGACGGTCGTGTGTGAGCGCGTCGAGAAAGTCTGCCGCCGCGACTATGCGCGCTTCGAGCGGAATGCTCTGACCCGAAACGCGGTCGGGATAACCCGACCCGTCCCACCATTCGTGATGGCTGCGTGCGATTCGCTGCGAGAAGCGGACGAGCTCCGAGCGGCCCTTCGAAAGCATTCTCGACCCGATCACCGTGTGGGTCTTCATGATCTCGAACTCTTCCCCGGTAAGCGGACCTGCCTTGAGCAGAATGTTGTCCGGGATTCCGACCTTGCCGATGTCATGCAGGGGGGCGGCCCGGCTTATCAGCTCCACCGTTGTTGACTCGAGGCCGATCGCTTGTCCCAGCATTGCCGAGATCTGCGCGACCCGCTTGGTGTGATTGCCGGTGTCGTCGTCCCGGAATTCGACGGCGGCGGCGAGTCTGTCCAGAACCTCGAGCTGTGATTGCTCGAGCTCCCTCGTGCGATCCGTGACCTTCTGTTCCAGCTCGGTGTTCTGGCGGCGAAGCTTCCGATAAAGGAAGTGCGTCTCGAGGAGATTTCGAATCCTGAGAAGTACTTCCGCGGAATCGAACGGCTTGCTCAGGAAATCCTTTGCTCCGAGCGCGAGGGCGCGGCGCTTGACGTGGGCGCTGTCATCCGCGGTAATCATGAGCACTGGGACCTGCTCCGAGTCGCCATTCTGCGCGACGATTTCTTCCAGGACCTGGAACCCGTCCTTGCCGCTCATGTGAACGTCGAGCAGAACGAGATCGGGCCTGAACCGCCTCTGAAGTGCGTTGGCGTCCACAGAATTGGTCGTTGACGCGACGTCCTCGTATCCTGCCTTCGCAAGGATCCGCTCGAGGAGGCGAATGTTCGCGTCCTGATCGTCGATGATGAGTATCCGCCCCGGCTTGTCGGGCCGCGGCGCCATGGGCTGAGACACCTAGGTGGATGCCGTCGCGGGCTTGCTCAGCGCCGCGCGTACGGCGGAACGTAGCGAG
>JAYWBE010000255.1:0-5183 GCA_043781715.1 Gemmatimonadaceae bacterium | reverse complement strand
AGGACAAGGCATACGTCGCCGCGATGAAGTCTGACCTTCGCAACATGGCGACCTACGAAGAGCAGTATGCTGCCGACAACGGTGGCGCGTATTTCGGTGGAACCGCGACCTCGGCAGCGCCCCTTCAGGGCTTCAGCCCGTCGCAGAACGTCACGGTCGTCATAACCAACCTCGCCGGCCCGCCGCCTTCGTGGAGCGGAACTGCTACGCACTCGCAGTCTGCCAAGGTTTGCAGCATGACCAATGGCGTGATCACCTGCGTCTAACTAGCGGTGACTCTATAGCCTTTGTTTAAACGGGAAAGGGAGCGTCGCGAGATGCTCCCTTTTTCGTTTTTCAAATAGCGCAGCGACAATCGATTTCACGATCCGCTGCCCCCACCCGAGCACAACGAACACGTATCCCGCCTGGGCCGGCACTCTCGGATGGAGGCCGCGCGGGAACCCGAACAAGCGGGACTGGCCTCCCCGGGTGACCGCGATGCCGATCGTTTACTTTGGGCCTAACGTTATTTGCGGTTTATTCGCAACTGCGCTCGATACGCTTAGCCTCGGGCGAGTGTGGGAAGAGCGACACTGCCTGTCGCGCGTAGCTTCGGGCGACCTGGCAGTGCCCGCGACGCGAATAAAGCTCCGCCACGCGAAGATTGATGCGGTAGCTCCCAGGATCCCACATCGCGCCCGTCACCCAGCCGGCCGTATATGCCCCTCGACCAACGGCGGTCATTGCCATCGTCTGCGTCACGCTCCGGGCGGTCGAAAGCAGCGACAACAGAACCAGCGCCGTGGCGGCGATTCCCAACGCCCTGGAGGAGATCTTCACCTCGCGCGCATTTCGACGAATTCCGCTCGTGGCGCCGAGGATGCTCCACACCAGGAAGGAAGGAGCCGCGAGAACGAGCACCACGTCAAAAGCGCTGACAACCATCGTCGTCACGACCGTTCCAGCCAGCACGCACTGGGCGAGTACTGCGTCCGGATTCTTCAGCTCGCTCCATCGCCTCAGCGCGCTGAAGAAAAGAATGGCGAAGACGCCCAACAATGCCACAGTGGGAGCGAACCCGCGCTCGGAGACGAATGCCACCCAGTCGCTGCTCGGCCACGGGTTCGCCGTCATGCCATCTTCGGCGAGCGACCGGTCGTTGGAAGGCGCGAAGCGAACGTACTCAACAGGCCAGTTGCCGGGGCCGACTCCAAATATGGGATTGGACGTTGCCATGCGCAGCGAGTTCTGGTACTGCGCCAAGCGGCCGCGCCCGCTTCCCTTCTTGTAGTCCACGACGCCGCGCGCAGAATCCAGATAGGGTGACTCGCTGTTCCAGTTGAGCGTATTGGGCAGCGCAATCGCCACCATTCCACCGATGGCCGCCGCGAGAGTGAGGCGCGCGAAGCGACCACCGATCTTGCCGTCGCGCCAGTATTTCCTCGATGCGATCATCGGCACGAGCAGCACTATCGCGCAGGCGGCAACGGCGAGCCATGCTGCCCTCGAGCGCGATAACACGAGAGCCGCGCCTAGCACCGCGCCACCGAGGGAGCCGAGCAGAGCGCCAAATGGGCGTCGCGCGGTGACGGTGCACCAGACCAGCGATGGCAATCCAATCACGGCCATGTGCGCTACGAAATTCCGGTTGCCGAATGTGCCGCCGGGCGCCCGGTTGGCGCTGAAATATTCCGTCTCCAGACCATATGCCTGCGCGAGCGAGAGCGCGGCCGCGCACACGGCCGCGATGGCCGCGGCAACAAGAATCGGTCGGTATGAGCCGCGTTCGGCCACAGAGCGCGCTCCCCAAAAAACGACTGCGCCGGAGATGCTAATGGCGACGGAACGCTGGGCCGCCCAGTAGTTGGTAGCGAAGATCGCCGAGGCTACACTCCAGAGCAGGAAGAACGCGATCAGGCCATCGGCGAGATCAAAGGAGAGCGACCGTCGCCGCGCCATGAGCATCAAAGCGATGATGAGCGCAGCCACGTGCAGCACGAGCTCCTTCGGCACGAAGTACCGATCGAGCTCGAACACCTTGTACGGGAGGGCGACGATTACTGCCAGAATCACCCCTGCCTGTATGACCAGCCTGATCACGCGGTCCGTCATCCGGGTAATATGCTTCGCTCAGGGGCACATGAAAAAAGCCCCGCTCGGTTCGAGCGGGGCTTTTTCCAGCATGCTCAGCCACTTCATCAGGTGCAGACGATCGCGCCCGAGGAGTTGTCGCAGGTCTTTGCCGACTGCGAGTGGGTCGCAGTGGCGGTCCAGCCCATGGGCGGACCAGCAACGAGCACCGCAGTGATCGTCACGTTCTGCGACGGGGTGAAGCCCTGGATCGTGGTCGGGCTCGTCGCGGTTCCGGCGAAGTAGGCGCCATTGTTGTCTGCAGCGTACTGCTCTTCATAGGTCGCCAGGTTGCGAAGATCCGACTTCATCGCTGCGACGTAAGCCTTGTCCTTCGTGTTGGCGAATTTCGGGATCGCAATCGCGGCAAGAATACCGATGATGACGACTACGATAAGGAGCTCAATGAGGGTGAAACCTTTCTTGTTGGTCTTCATTTTGGAGGTCCTGTGATTTGGTTAATCAACGCGCATAGCCGATAGTTGGGCAGCGCTGGAGCTATGCTCTATCGGGAGGTGGGTGCTCGAGGTCACCTCGGCACATCTTGCTTGCGTCGAAACGCATCTTCTTAGAGCAGACGCCACACTCAAAAGACGCGGAGATACTCCCATCGGCAACGCCGTTTAAACACGCGGCGGCGCGTTTTCCCGCCAAGAATTGTGCCCTAGCTACTGCCGGATCACGAGGGTCAGAACATCGACACCGCGAGAGCCATTGACACCCGGAGAACTACCGAAAGGCCGCTAATGCTCGTGGGGGTTACAGGTCCATGAATCGATCGTGACGATTTCGTCAGACTTCTGCGTGAGGCTTGGAAGGTCTTTTTCCAGATTGGCAATGATTCGCAAGTCCGCCGGCCGATCCATCAACCGCGCCGGAACAGCGAGCCAAGCACGCCTCCCGATACGCCGCGCGCGTGGTTGACGCGGCGCAGCTGATCGAGCTCACCCTTGTCGAGCCAGATCCCGCCGCACTCCGGACACTCGTCGATCCTCACATGCTCCGCGTGCTGCTCCTTGAGGTCGGCACCGCAACGAGGGCATTTGTTGTGGTGCGCTTTACGCTCGGCCTTCCTGCGCTCTGCGTCCAGTTTCAAGCGCATCTCATGGATGATCTCGAGGTTCTGTTTGGCGAAATACTCGTCCTCGTTCTTGCTCGGTTTCTCATCCATCGGCATCGTCGCTCCGGGTTTGCGAATCGCAATATATGTGACGAACCTCATGAGAGGCCGTACAGATCTCACAAAGGTTCCCACCGTCACCGGGCGAACCAGTACGTCGCCTTCACGAGGAACATCTCCGGAGTCTTGTCTCTGGAATGAGGTCACCACTTGCTAGAGCGTTTACTCGCTATCGCGATTTACTGAAGACTACCGGCCGGGCGCTTTCAGCTTTCAAGTGGTTGGCTGCGGGTTTTCTTGTGGCGAGGTTCTTAGCAGCGTTGCGGGCCACCGGCCTATAGGAGGGAGCGGATCCAGCCCCCATCCACCGCGATCGAGCTGCCCGTGATGTAGCTCGCGCGCTCCGAGACGAGAAATGCGGCGAGGGCGGCGAATTCGCGCGGCTCGCCGAGCCGGCCCATTGGAATCTCCTTTTCCCACTTCGCGAAAGTATCCTCCGCCGAAGCGCCGGATCTCTCGCCGGCGGCACGAGCCAGCTCCTCGACACGATCCGTGCGAGTGTAGCCGGGCAGAATGTTGTTCACGGTCACCTTGAACGGCGCTACTTCATTTGCGAGCGTGCGCGCGAATCCCGTGACCGCTGCGCGCAGGCTGTTCGAAAGCATCAGCCCCTCGATCGGCTGCTTGACCGCGATCGAGGTCACGTTGAGAATCCGCCCCCACCGCCTCTCCTTCATTCCGGGCAGGAGGGCGCGCGCGAGTCCGACTGCGCTGGTCAGGAGCAGCCGCGTGGCCGCATCCCACATCTCCGGAGTCAGGCTCTCGAACGATCCGCTCGGCGGTCCCCCCGAGTTCGTGACGAGGATATCCACCTTTCCGAATTTGTCGAGCGCCGCTTTCGCGACGCGATCGATACCCGATTGTTCGGAAACGTCGGCCGCAATGTCCACGACGGTGACACCCGAGCTCTTGCGGATCGATTCCGCGGTCTGGCGCAGCGCCTCCTCTCCCCGCGCGCAGACGACGAGATTCGCTCCTTCCGCCGCCAGCTCTTCGGCGATCGCGCGGCCGAGCCCTTTGCTGCTGGCCGATACGACCGCGACCTTGCCGCTAAGACCGAGATCCAAGGGTCAGCGCCTCAGGTAGTCGTCTTTCTTGTCCAGCCAGTCCTGCCGCGGGGGACTGAAGATATCGACATCAAGAGTCTCCTCGAGCGCCTCGGCTTTGTGCGGCACTTGGGAAGGGATGAGCAACACTTCGCCGGCGTGAACGACGATCTCCTCGGCTCCGTCATCGCCGATCCAGAACCTCAGCGCGCCCTCGAGGATGTAGGTGAGCTGCTCGTTATCGTGAGAGTGCTTGGGCACGATGCACCCCTTCTTGAGGTACACCTGCGCGAGCATCATGCGATCGCCAGTGATCAGCCGGCGCTCAAGCATGTCCGAGACCCGCTCCTTCTTCATCGAGTCCCAGCGGTAGAAGGTGCATTCGTTCTTTGCAGCCATTCAGGGCTCCCTCGTCTCTGTCATCGTGATGCGGCGTTGCGGTCGTACACGACACGCCCGCCGACGATCGTGTATTCGATCTTCGCGTCGCGAATGGTCTCCGGCGCGATCCTCGTCAGATCTCGATCGATGATCACGACGTCGGCGAACTTGCCGGGTGAGAGCGATCCTTTCTCGCCCTCCTCGAATGCTGCGTAGGCCCCGCCGGTGGTGTAAGCGCGCAGCGCTTCCTCCACAGTGATCTTCTCCTCTGGAATCCAGCCGTCGGGATGCTTGTCGTCCAGGGTTCTTCTCGTAACCGCCGCATAGAGCCCCAAGAGCGGGGTCGCGGGCGCCACGGGCCAGTCGCTTCCGAACGCCAGTCTCGCGTGCGTATCGATGAGAGAGCGAAACGCGTAGGTCGTCCTGGCACGCTCGGGACCAATCACTTTCTCCGCCCAACGGCC
>JAYWBE010000254.1:0-15124 GCA_043781715.1 Gemmatimonadaceae bacterium | reverse complement strand
AAAGGGTGTAAACGCGGAGCGCGAAGCAGGGCGTCTGGGTCAGGACGAGGTCCGAGGCTATCTCACCGCGTCGATCCTGCCCCGTCTGGCCGAGAGTGGGGTGATTCTTCCGCTGGACGGCGATCTCGAGGGCGACGCCGCGACGGTGCAAATCTCCCCCTCCCACTGGAAAGACATCGCCCCCCGTCGCGCCGAGTTCGCGGAGGCGATGCGCGAGACCGGCGAGCATTCCCGCATCGCGCTCTCGACGCCACCACGCCCGACGCTTATCGGCGGCAGCGTGCTCGAAGCGGAGGGATTGACCAAGGCGTACCGCGGCAGAAAGGTCGTGAACAACGTCGCGCTCCGGCTCCAACAGGGTGAGATAGTCGGACTCCTCGGACCGAACGGGGCCGGAAAGACGACGACGTTCTACATGATCGTCGGTCTCATTCAGCCGGACTCCGGCCGAATTCTCCTCGACGGACAGGACATCTCCAAGCTCCCCATGTACGAGCGGGCACGGCGCGGGATTGGTTATCTTTCGCAGGAGCCTTCGATCTTCCGGAAGCTGTCGGTCGAAGACAACATTCTGGCGATTCTGGAGACGCTTCCGCTCTCGTCCGCAGAGCGCTCGGAGCGGCTCGAGAAGCTCCTTGACGAGCTGAACATCAAGAGGCTCCGCAAGAACAAGGCATACTCTCTCTCCGGTGGCGAGCGCCGCAGGCTCGAGATAACGCGGGCGCTCGTCACGGATCCGAAGTTCATGATGCTCGATGAGCCTTTCGCGGGGGTCGATCCAATTGCTGTGCATGACATACAAACAATCGTCGCCGGATTGCGCCACCGTGGAATTGGCGTGCTCATTAGCGACCACAACGTAGAACAGACGCTCGACATCGTAGATCGTGCATACATTATGTTCGATGGACAAGTCAAGGTCTCCGGAACCGTCCGGGAACTCGTATTCGACGATACCGTGGCTGACATCTATCTTGGTCCGACGCTCACCGCTCGGCTGCGGGAGAGATTCTCTCGTGACAGAGACGAGGTAACCGCCTCTTGAAGCCGGGTCTCAATCAGTCGACTCAGCTCCGTCAGGAGCTCAAGATCAATCCACGCCTCTATCAGGCGATGGATCTGCTCTACATGCCGCTCCTGGACCTTCAGCAGCATCTGAAGCAGGAGCTTCTCAACAATCCTTTCCTCGATCTGGTCGAGGCCGAGGATGAAGAAGAGGAGGAGCAGGAGGGCGAAGAGGCAGAGCCCGTACAGGCGGAAACCGAGGACGAGCGAGCGGGCGAGATAGACTGGGAAGAGATCCTGCTCGATGGCTTCGACACCGCCGGCGGCCGCCGCGAAGAGCACGAGGAGAAGGAGTACTTTGAGCCGGTCACCGTCGCCACGCGGGACCTGAGCGATCACCTCCGCGATCAGGTCAGCCTTCTCGAGCTGACTCCGCGACAAACTCTGCTCGCCGACGAGTTCATAGGCAACATTAACGACGATGGCTATCTCGCGTCCGGAGTTGACGATATCGTCCGAGCGCTGAATGAAGTCGTGACCAAGGCCGCCGAAGACGCCGGCCGCGATACCGACGATCTTCCGCTCTATACGGATGAGGAGGGTGTGACCATGCTGGCCACCGTCCAGACCCTCGATCCGCCCGGAGTTGGAGCCCAGAATCTCCGTGAGTGCCTGCTCCTTCAGCTCAGGGAATCGGGACTGGAGCAATCGGTTCCATACCGCCTCGTGAGAGATTGCTTCGAGGAGCTGATCAACCACCGCTGGAGCGAGATCTCGAAACGATTCGGCATCAGCGCGTCCGACGTCCAGAGGGCGGCGGACGAGATCGCAAAGCTCGATCCCAAGCCGGGCCTGCAGTACGGCTCCCGCGACGACAACTACATCATCCCCGATCTCATTGTCGAGAAAATCGACGACCGCTACCACGTCTTTTTGAACGACGCGAATCTTCCGCGCCTCAAACTGAGCCGGGCCTATCAGGAAATCGCACGCGACAAAAAGAAGTTCGATGGAGAGAACAAGGAGTTCATCTCCAACAAGCTCAATTCTGCCAACTGGATGATTCAGGCGATCGAGCAGCGCCGGCAAACGATGCTCAAGGTGATGAACTACATCGTCGAGCGGCAGCGCGAGTTTTTCGAGAAAGGAATCCAGCACCTCAAGCCGCTCACGCTCCGTGAAGTCGCCGAAGTGATCAACATGCACGAGTCCACGGTCAGCCGAGTGACGAACGAGAAATTCGTCCAGACGCCCCGTGGCGTGCTGCCCCTGAAATTCTTTTTCTCCTCCGGTCTCGCCACGTCAGACGGAGAGGATGTCTCCGCCCGCGGCATCAAGGCCCAGCTCCAGAAACTCGTTCAGGAAGAAGATCCCAAGCACCCGCTCACCGATCAGGCGATCGTCAACATTCTCCGCGAGAGCGGAGTCCAGATCGCGCGCCGCACCGTCGCCAAATATCGCGACCAACTCGGCGTTCTCTCGGCCCGGATGCGGAAGCGCGTATGACCTCGCTTCCGCAGACTGACGCGGCGCAGCGCCTGAAGGGCAGCGCTGCCCTTCAGCCTGTGGCGAGCCGTCCCGATGTGAGCGTCCTCGTCCCCGCCAAGGACGAGGCGGAAAACCTCCCGGTCTTCATGGAGCAGGCGCGTGTCGCGTTCGCCGCGACGCCCGGACGCTACGAGGTCGTCGTCATCGATGATGGGTCGGTGGATGATTCATGGAACGTCCTCCAGCGACTTGCCTCCGAGTACCCATTCCTCCGGCCAGTGAGACACGGTGTTCGGCGCGGAATCGCCGATGCGCTCCGCACCGGATACCTGCACTCGCGCGGAAGCATTCTCGTATTCTATCCGGCCGACCTGCAGTACAAGCCCGAAGATATTCCGCGCCTGGTCGCGCCAATCCTTGCCGGTGAGTCGGACATTGTCACGGGCTACAAGGAAGGGAAGTACGAGAAGGCGTTTGTCTCGGGCATTTACAACAGGCTCAGTCGCTCGCTGTTCAAGGTCAATGTCCGCGATCTCAATTCGGTCAAGGCATATAGAAGGGAAGTGATGGATGCGCTTCCTAACCGTCCGGATTGGCATCGCTACATGGTCGTGATGGCTGCAGCCGATGGTTTTTCCTTGTCGGAGGTTTCGGTGCCGCTTTATCCACGAAGCGCGGGACAGTCGAAGTTCGGAATTGGCCGCATTCCCGTCGGAGTGCTCGACATGCTGGCCGTCTGGTTCGAGCTCCGCTTTGCCAGGAAGCCGCTCCTTCTCTTTGGAGTTCTGGGTGCGGCGCTGTTCATTGTCGGTGTGATCGTTGGAATCGTGGCCATACTCTGGCGCGTGATCGGCGGAGTTGGATTCCGCCCGCTCGTGAATCTCGTCGAGACCTGCGTGACCGTGGGAAGCGTGTTCTTCGCAACTGGGCTCCTCGGTGAGATGATCGCCGCGCAGCGCGCCGAGCTGAGCCAGCTGCGTTCTCGCATCGAAGATTTATCGCGGGAGCGCGACACGACGGCGAATCGCTGAGCAAATGAACGTACTGTTCCTCACGCATTCGTTCCCGCGATCGGAAGGAGACGCCGCCGGCTCGTTCATCCTGCGCCTCGCGGTCGCGCTCCGCGGAGAGAACGTGAACGTTCGCGTCGTGGCGCCCGCGGGCCCCGGCCTTCCCGCCGAGGAGGAGATCGAGGGCATCAGCGTCGAGCGATTCAGATACGCGCCTCGCCGCTACGAGAAGCTGGCCTACACGGGCAACATGGCCACCGATGTCGCTTCGTCCTGGACCGCCCGGCTCGCGCTCGTCGGATTTCTCGGCTCCGATTTCGTCCACTCCGTTCGGGCGAGACGCAGCTTCGAGCCGGAGCTGGTTCACGCCCACTGGTGGTTCCCCAATGGCGTGGTCGGAACGTGGGTCAGCGGGCTCGCGCGCATCCCTCTCGTGACCACGCTCCACGGTACTGATGTCCGCCTGGCTCGCAAAGTTGGCGTCGCCAAGCCCCTGTTCGGGCACGTTCTCAAGCACTCCGCGGCTGTCACAACCGTCTCTCGCTGGCTCAAGGAAGAGACGGAGGCACTCGTTCCCGGAGTTCATCCGACTGTGGCGCCGATGCCGGTCGCAACGAATCTCTTCGGGCCCGGCTCGTCGCGCGACGGACAGCGCCTGCTCTTCGTGGGCCGCCTCACCGATCAGAAGGGCGCGGAGCATCTCCTCCATGCGCTATCCTCGATGAAGACACCCGCCGCTTCGCTGGACATCGTGGGCGACGGGCCAAATCGCGAGGCGCTGAAGCAGCTCGCGCAAAAACTCGGAGTCGCTTCGCGTATCCGCTGGCATGGACAGCTTTCTCAATCGGATCTTCCTCCGCTCTACCAGCGCGCCGCCGCGGTCGTCATCCCGTCGGTTGATGAGGGCCTTGGTCTGGTCGCGGTCGAGGCGCTCCTTTGCGAGACGCCCGTCGTCGCGTTCGATTCCGGCGGACTTCGCGACGTGATCCAGCACGAGAAGACCGGGCTGCTCGTCAAGCCCGGCGACAGAGCTGCCCTCGCCAGCGCGCTCGACAATTTGCTCGCCCGCGATGGCCGCGGAAGCCAGCTGGGCAGGGCAGGGCGCCTCTACGCACTCTCTGCCTTTGCGCCCGAGTCCGCCGCGCGCCGCTACGCAGATATATACCGACAGGTTCTTGGCGCTAACGCGTCGTAACCTATTCAAGGTCGCGCAGTGGATCTTTGCGGCGGCGGTGCTTTTCTTCGCAGCGCACTCGCTCGCGAGCCAGTGGAATAAGGTTGAATCGAGGCTCACCCACATCCAGTTCGGATGGGAATGGATCGCCGCGGCGACAGCGCTGATCCTCCTCACATACGCGCTTCTCATCGAAGGCTGGCGCCGAGTGCTGGAGGCGTGGGATTCCCACGTTCCGTTCATCGACGCGGCCCGGATATGGTTCCTGTCCAACCTCGGAAAGTACGTTCCGGGAAATGTCTGGTCGCTCACCGCGATGGGCGTAATGGCGAGAAAGCGCGGACTATCGGCGATTGCCGCTGCCGGCTCGTCGGTGATCATGCAAGCGGTGAGTCTCGCCACCGGCACCGCCATCGTGATGATCACGGGCGCGAAGCTTCTCGGCCAACCGCTGTTAGTGGGCCTCGCCGTTCTACTGCTGGCAGCTCTACTCCTCAGCGCGCCGCGATTTCTTCCTCCGCTCACGATCTGGATGGGCAGTCTGGTTGGAAGGGAAATCGCGCCTCCGTCGGTTCCGGCGAAGAGCATCTGGACCGCGGCCGTCGCGAGCGCTCTCTCATGGCTGTTCTACGGAGTCGCGTTTCAGCTTTTCGTGCGCGGCCTCCTCGGCACCGCGCCTGGCGAAATGTCCTCGTACATCGCAGTTTACACCGCTGCGTACATCCTGGGATTCATCTCGCCGATCGCGCCGGCCGGCCTGGGCGTAAGAGAGTTCACTCTCGCCGCGTTCATGACGCAGCTTGGACTTGCCAACGAAGCTGATGCGGCGCTCGTAGCAATCGCAGCACGCCTGTGGCTGACAATCGTCGAGCTGGTGCCGAGCGGATTGTATATTGCCGCGGGCCCAAACCGAAAGTCTTCACCAACCTGAACGACCATGGCTCAGCGACGAGAGAAGTCTCCCCTCCGGCAATCGACGAGTCCCGCTGGCACAAGCGCGGCGCCTCCGGCGCCGCGTTTCGCGTTTGGTTGGGCCGCGCTGGTATACGCGCTGACAACCCTTTCGCTCGGGTATCCGGCGCTGGTCGGGAAATTCCTGGTAAACCCGGACAGCGATCAGTACATCGCCGGATATGCGTTTCGTGAGTTCGCCGCCAGTACCCTTAGAACAACAGGACATTTCCCGCTCTGGAACCCGTATCTCTTCGGCGGCATGCCGTACATCGCCGCGATGCACGGTGACATTTTTTATCCGACGTTTCTGTTGCGCATGATAATGCCCACCGACGTGGCGATGACGTGGGGCTTCGTCATCCACGTTTTTCTCTCGGGCCTCTTCACGTACGGATTCCTTCGCGCGCTCGGGTACAGCTTCTACGGCGCTCTCGTTGGCGGAATCGCTTACATGATGAGCGGGCAGATCGCGTCGTACGTCTCCCCGGGCCACGACGGCAAGCTCTTCGTGAGCGCGCTCTTTCCCCTGGCGCTCTGGATGCTCTATCTCGGATTCCGGAAAGGGAAGAACTGGAGCTGGGGAGCGTTCGCTCTGATAGTAGGCCTCTGCATCCTCAGTCCACATCCCCAGCTCCTGCAGTACACGCTGCTCACCTCGGGAGCGTACGCGCTCTTTCTCGCCTTCGCCACGATCGAGGGGGTCAAGCTGCCTCGAGACACTGCGATCAAACGACTCGGCGCGGCGCTGCTCGCGGTGATCGTTGGATTGGCGATCGGTGCCGTGCAGTACCTGCCAGTTCGAGAGTACGTGAAATGGTCGCCACGCGCCGGAGGGTTGGCTGACTATGGCGTTGCCACTTCCTACGCCTGGCCGCCGAACGAGGTCTTCAACGCCTACCTCCCCCAGTTCTCAGGAATGCTCCGCAACTATTCGGGGGTCAACGGCATTCACCTCCACAGCGACTACGCAGGTGTGGTCGTTCTTATCCTCGCCGGGGCAGCGTTCATCGGGTTGCGCTCCGATACGCGCCGAAAGCACATCGTATTCTGGTCCGTCGCCCTGCTCGTCTCGTTGCTCTGGTCGCTCGGAAGCGCCACTCCGTTTTACCACATTCCGTACGAGCTCATTCCCGGGACGAAATATTTCCGCGCGCCCGCTACGATCTTTTTTGTGGGAACCCTTGCGCTTGCGCTACTCGCCAGTGCAGGCACTGAACGGTTTCTGGAATTGCGCGTCTCGCGGAAGTACCTGTTGGGATGGGCGATCGCGGGACTGGTGATAGCGCTGCTTGCCTCGGTCGGCGTTCTCTCCAGCATCGCCGAATCATTTGCCCACGAGCAGCTCGTGGATCGTGTTCAGGCGAACAAGTCCGCCCTGGTGGTGGGAGCCTGGCGCTCGTTCGCGTTCGTGCTGCTCCTCGGGGGACTTTGGCTCGCAATCAGCCGAGCTGCAATCTCGAGGAGGATGGCGGCGTGGGCCCTACTGACCCTCGTGGCGGTGGACCTGTGGACCATCGAGCGCGTCTATTGGATGTTCATGCCGCCGGCGAAGGTGATCTACGCGAGCGATCCAATCATGGAGATGCTGAAGAGTGAGCCGCAGCCTGCTCGCGTACTCCCGCTCGAGATTCAGCAACCGCAGGAGCGCGATCCGTCTCTCAGTGGTGACGCACTCATGACGCACCGGATTCGCAATGTTCTCGGCTATCACGGCAACCAGCTCGGACGCTATTACGCAGCTGCCGGTGGCCCGAACAACGATTTGCTCGGGAGGAACAGCGGGGGCAACCAACTCCTTGCACCCAATGTTCTGGCGGTCACCAATACGCGGTACCTACTTACCAACATCCCCGAGCTTCCTTTCATCGGGAACACCACGCTCGTGAAGGGGCCCGTTCGCAACGCCTCTGGAGATACTGTCTACCTTTACCGCCTAAGCGGTGAGAACCCATACTCGTGGGTAACTCCAGTCGCAGTGAAGGCGCCCGACGAACAGGTGCTGGCGACCATCCTCAATCCACGCTTCGAGATCACGCGCGCGGCTTTGTTCGACACCTCAGCCAACGTCACGGTGGCGCAAGGAGTGCAATCGCTTCCAGCACCGCTGACCATCAGGACAACCGTGCGCCACTACGAACCGGGCAAGGTGCAGATCGACTTGAGCGCGCCAGCTCCAGGGGGATCATCGCTCCTGGTCTCGGAAAACTATTACCCGGGCTGGATTGCATCCGTTGACGGTAAGCCGGCCCGCCTCGGGCGGGCAGATTACACCATGATTGGTGTCGAGCTGCCCGCTGGTGCGCGCAGCGTCGTGCTGAATTTCACGAGCCCCACGTACGAGAAGGGGAAGGCGATCACCTGGGTTGCGATAGCCCTCGGTTTCCTGATGCTGGGCGCCGGAATCGTGCGCGACCGGAGGCGCCTTGGCTGATCGCGCGCTCGTCATCGTCCCGACATACAATGAGCGTTTCAACATTGCACGACTGATCCCGGCGATTCTCGCCCAGGATCCCTCGCTCGAGATCCTGGTGGTGGACGACGGTTCGCCCGACGGAACGGGCGCGATCGTCGATGGCATCGCCGCCAACAACGCCCGGGTTCATGTGATCCATCGGGCGGAAAAGCTCGGGCTCGGAACCGCCTACATCGCCGGTTTCCTCTGGGCGCTCGAGCGAAAGTACGACCTGGTATTCGAGATGGATGCCGATTTCTCCCACAATCCGGACCGCCTGCCCGAGTTCCTGGCAGCGATCAAGGAGTCGGACGTCGTGCTGGGATCTCGCTATCAGGATGGCCACGTCAACGTCGTAAACTGGCCAATGAGCAGGCTGTTCCTCAGCTACGGCGCGAACATCTACGCGCGAGCCGTGACCGGACTGCCGATCTTCGACACCACCGGTGGCTTCAAGTGCTTCCGCCGGAATGTCCTTGAATCGATCGATCTAAACTCCATTAAATCCAATGGTTACGCGTTTCAGATCGAGATGTCCTATCGCGCCTGGAAGCGCGGCTTCCGCCTCTTCGAGATCCCGATCATCTTCGTTGATCGCACCGAGGGCGTGAGCAAGATGTCGAAGAAGATCGTCCGCGAGGCGATCTGGATGGTCTGGCGTCTGCGCTGGTGGAGCCTGACCGGGAGGATCTAATGGTGGCTCGCCCAGAGGGCCAGCACTTCTACAAGATGACGGGATCGGGAAATGACTTCGTCGTCTTCGACTCGACAGGGGGCGCAGCAGCGCGCCTGGAGAATGACCAAGCGATCAGGTCTCTGGCGGCCCGCGGCACGGGCGTCGGGGCTGACGGAGTCGTCTTTCTCGAGAAATCGGGGCAGGGCGACGTCCGGATGCGCTACTATAACAGCGACGGGTCCGAGGCTGCTCTCTGCGGGAACGCCAGTCTCTGTAGCACGCGTCTCGCCGTGGAGCTGGGGCTGGCACAGGCCGGCGGATTCCTCCTTCACACGGCGGCCGGATCGCTCCGGGCAAGGATTCGCGACAATCTGCCCGAGGTCGACCTGGAACCGGTCACGGATGTCCGGTCAGACGCCCAAGAACTCGGGCTCAAACCGGGTGAGCGCCGACTCGGCTACGCGAGGGTCGGAGTACCCCACGTAGTGGTTGAGATTTCGGATGTCGAGTCCGCCGACGTGACGGGGCGGGGTCTTGAGCTCAGGCATCATCCCTCGCTCATCGATGGTGCCAATGTGAACTTCGTCTCCAGGAGGGCTGACGGCGAGTTCGCTTACCGCACCTTCGAGCGAGGCGTTGAGGCGGAGACCCTGGCGTGCGGGACGGGTGCTGTCGCCACCGCGATCATGCTTTCCGACTGGGGGGATTCGGGAGAGGAAACCACGCTCTGGACTCGATCCTCGCTCCCATTGACTGTGAGTCTCAGTCGAGCCGGCGGCTCCTGGCTGCCGTCGCTCCGCGGCGAGGGTCGGATCGTTTTTGAGGGTCGGATCCGCGATCTCGATTGACAGTCTGTCGCGCCAAGGTCGAGCTGCTGTCTGCTACAGCCCCAACTGAAGTGATTTCTCAGATAGAGGCTCTAACCAACCATCCGGCTGAGCCTTTGGCAGTGGAGGACTGGGACAGTATCAACTTCTCCACATTCAAAGGGCGGATGTGGTTTACATAATATATCTTATACGCATATGTCCACAGGAACGAAGATTGGGCGTGGAATGACCTATATCTTCACCGGCTTGGCATCGAGCTCGCCAAGGCGTACGCGCGCCTCTGCGGCAGTCGGTGCGGTCTCGTCCTTGACCAGCTCAGTCCAGATCGCCCTGGCTTCATCCATCTTTCCGGCAGCCATGTAGTCGCGAGCCGCTGCGGCCTGATACTCGGCCTTGTCAAGCGGAAACCGGGTCACCTGGGCCGCCAGCTTGTACTGTTCAGCTGCTGCGACCAGGTTCTTCAGCTCCTCATACCCAGCCGCCTCGAGGACGTGGATCGACGGCCTGAAGTCATCTGGAGCCTTTGCCTCCGCCGCCTTCAGTGCATCCAGTCCTTCCTTGAACTTCTTCTGATCGTAGAAAGTCTGCGCCAGCGTGAGCGCCGCCTGGGTACCGGCGCTCGTTCCTTCGTACCGACTTACTACCTTCTGGAGGTCAGAGACCGCCAGAGGTAGGTTCCCCGCAGCCGCCGACTGGCGAGCCTGAAAGTACGCTGCCTCAGCCCGCTGAGCCTTGATGGCCTGCGAGCGTTCGTAGTACCAGTAACCACCAACGATGATCGCAATCGCTACTACGGCCCACGCGACCTCGCGCTGGTGGATCATCAACCACTCGGTCATCGTCTCTTCGTCCGCGCCGGATCGCTTGCGTGCCGGAATATTCGGTGTCGTCATTCGCTTTTGTGTTGACCTGAAGTAGGTGGCCGTTGCCTAATAGAGTGCCCCCGGGGTGACTCGAACACCCGGCCAACGGTTTAGGAAACCGCTGCTCTATCCACCTGAGCTACGGGGGCAAGGATCATGATCCGGGTTATCGCCGAGGCCAAGGCAGACGGCGATTCACGGGGTGAATCTACACTTCAGAGGGAGGTTCTAGAAGTGTTCTCGCCGAGAGTTCAAGCGAACGATTCGCGCCGAGCGTCCTAGCGAACGATTCCGAAAGGAACTTCGAGCGAGTCGGCCGGCACTGTGCCTAGTTTGCGCACCTCTTCGATTCGCGCGCCCGGAGGTCCAGCGCTCAAGGCCGCCTCAAGCTTTGCCAGCACTTCTGGTGTACCGGCGGCGGCGATCTCGACGATCCCGTCCGGCTTGTTTCTGATCCAGCCGGCTAGTCCAAGCTCTCTCGCAATTTTCATCACGTACCAGCGAAACCCAACACCCTGCACACGCCCCCGGACCTCGAGATGTATGCTTTCCATTCTGGATCTACGTCCGGATTCCCAATAGTGCCGCGAGCGTGGCCGCGATGGTCGCCGGGTCGGTCGTTGCTCCGGGCATCGGAACCGCCAGCTCGCCGTCTCTTATCCTTTGCGCGATTTGATCGAGTGCGCTCGCAATTGCCTGCGCCGCGGTTGGTCGTTCATCCTTCGCCCCGCGTGCTGCGCGAGCACCGGTGGCATCCCAGTCGGTCGTGGACCAAGCATTCGACGCAGCGGACTCACCACCTTCGCCCAACGCCGCCACTGATCGCCAATCGTATTGTTGCCAGTCGGCATTAGCCCACTCCGACGCCAGGGAGTCAGACGGTGGCCCGCTCGCGGCGGGGTCTTCGTGGCCAGCGGCGAGTGTCGCGTCGAAGCCGTGCGGCATCTTCGGTGCGAAGTCCCCCACTCGCGGAAGTGGATCGAGAAAATGCTCCACCGGAGGCAGCTCGGCGGATTCCTCACCTAACTCGGAGGAAAAGTCGTCGCCGTTCGAGTCCGGAGCGGCAGGCGGTGCGTTCCGCGCTGACAGGTCGATAAAGTCTTCAATCGGCTGGAGCCGCCCGGCTGATTCCACTCGCACGGTACTGGTGGTCTCAGCGCGGAAGGTCTCAACGCCCTCGCGTTCCGCTCCCGGAACATACGGTCGCGACAAACGGAACTCGGACGAGCTCCTTGCCGGACGCTCGGCTTTCGGCGTGCGATGCGGAACGAAGGGACGATGAGGCGACGGTGCCACTACAAACCCTCCCAGCTGTATTTGCCTACAAGCGGCACAAAGCGCACCGGAGCGATTTCCGTCTGCTCGAGCTTGTCACCGCGACGGGTGAACATGTACAAGGTCTGTTCTTCCCGATCTCCAAGCGGAATAAGAATACGTCCTCCGTCAGTTACCTGCTCCTGGTACGTGGATGGAACTTCGGGGGCGCCGGCGCCGACGAGTATCGCGTCATACGGCGCGTACTGCCGCCAACCAAGGGTCCCATCCCCCAGGAGGAAGGAAATATTGCGCGCTCCGATCTGCCGAATCGTCTCACGCGCCGTGTCGAGAAGCGCCGGAATTCGCTCTATGGAAAATACCTGCGACGCCAGGATTGAGAGCAATGCCGTCTGGTAGCCCGATCCTGTTCCGATCTCGAGCACTTTCTCATTCCCTTTGAGCTTCAGCAGCTCGAGATAGCGCGCGTGAATCGATGGCTGGGAAATCGTCTGCCCGTTCCCGATAGGAAGCGCCGAGTCTTCGTAGGCCCGGTGGCGAACGCCCGTGGGAACGAAGAGGTGGCGAGGCACCTTATCTATCGCGTTTAGGACGGCGAGGTCCTTGATGCCCTGCTCATGCAGCAGCTCGACGAGTCGCCGACGCGGACCGCGTTGCTCGTGCTCTAGGGTAGCTGCCACCACGTCTCCGCCGAAGCGAGCATCGCGTGATGGGTCAAGTCCAGGTGTAAAGGCGTGACTGATATATAGCCTTCCTCTATCGCGCGAAAATCCGATGTCTCTTCTCCGGACCAGGCGATCGAACCGCCGCCGATCCAGTAGATCTGGCGGCCCCATGGATCCTGCATCGGTTTGAGAGAATCCGAGTACACTCTCCTCCCTAGTCTGGTGAGACGAACTCCCAAAATGTCGTCACCGCGCAAAGGAGGCATGTTGATGTTCAGCAGCGTGTGCTCCGGAAACGATCGCAACGAGAAGACGTGCTTGAGCAAGTTCCGCAACGGCTGGATCTGGTCACTCAGCATGCCTACATCCGCTCTGAGATCGCCGCCGGCGAATGAGATCGCTACCGATGGGATGCCGAGCGACAGGCCTTCCATTGCCGCGGCCACCGTTCCTGAATAAAGGACGTCTTCACCCATGTTCTGGCCGTGATTGATGCCGCTCAAAACGAAATCAGGTCGCTCCGGCATTAGCGCTTCGACAGCCAGCATTACGCAGTCGGTCGGCGTGCCGTCGACCTGGAACCTTCGCTCGCCGCGCTCGATCGGGCGTACCGGATGGTGAAGTGTGAGAGAATGGCTCGTTGCGCTTTGCTCGCGATCCGGAGCAACGACCGTAATCTCTCCCAGCGGCTCGGCTGCTTCGATCAGACACGCCAGGCCGTGGGCGAGTATGCCGTCGTCGTTGGTGCAGAGCAGTCTCAACGCTTCCATATCCCGGCGCGATGGCGCCACAACACTTTGATCACGAGCCAGGCGTCGCGAAACTCGCGGAAATAGCTGGGCGATCCGTAAATGGTCGAAATCGGCACGTTGACGGTCGTGAAGCCGGCACGGGCGGCGCGTATGATGAAGTCCGTCTCGAACTCGTAGCGGTCGCCTACCGCGTCGACCTTGCGCAGGACCTCCGCCTTCATCGCGCGATAACCGGACTGGCTGTCGCGCACCTTCCCGCCGGAAACCGCGCGCGTGGCGGCGGATGAGATCATATTGGCAATCCGCCGATGCTTCGGCACCGCCTTGCCTGAGAGATCACGCGTCCCGATCACGATGTCCGCTCGATCCAGAGCGCCGACGATCGCGGGAGCGAAGGCGGCATCGTGCTGGCCATCCGAATCGATCGTGAGCACCGCGGCCGCACCCTTCTTGAGAGCCGCGTCGAATCCAGCGCGCAGGGCCGCCCCTTTGCCACGGTTCTTGTCGAACTCGATCGTTTCGTCGGTCACGGTTCTGAGCAGCTGCCGCGAGCCGTCGGTCGAGCCATCATCTACGCCGATTATGAAGGCGCCGGGCAGGTTGCGACGCACATCCTTTACGACCTTCGCGAGTGTCGGCTCGGCGTTGTACGCCGGCACGATGACGACGAGCGGCTCAATCAACTTTTGGTCCCCTTCTCTTCCGACTGTCCATCGAGCAGCGCCAGGAGAGAGCGCAGCTCACTCTCCATAGACGCGACGGCCTGCGAATCCAGTGCCGCGCTTGCCACCGAGCGAAGCTCGCCACTCTTCCTGTACTCGTCGATCTTCTGACGCGCTCCGTCTATCGTGTACTTCTCGGTGTAAAGAAGCTGTTTGACCAGCATGACCAGCTCGATCTCGCGCCGCTGGTAGACGCGGTTTCCGGACCGGTTCTTGGCGGGATGAAGAAACTTGAACTGGCTCTCCCAGTAGCGCAGCACGTGCGGCTTGAGATCCGTCAACGTGCACACGTCGCCGATGGAAAAGAATTCCTGCACCGGTTCTTTCGCTTTCATCGATCTACCTCCGCTCGGAGCTCTCTAGTCATGAGAGCGGCGATGGCGCTGCGGGCCGGTTGACCCTCGAAAAGTACGCGATTCACGGTATCGACAATTGGCATCTCGACTCCCTCTCGCGCGGCCAGCTCGCGCGCGCTTTGCGCGGTGACGACTCCTTCCGCGACCGTTTCTCTGTCACTGAGAACCTCTTCCAGCTTCCTCCCCTTCCCTAGCTCGACGCCCACAGCCCGATTGCGACTGAGTGAGCCGGTGCACGTGAGCACGAGATCACCGAGCCCCGCCAACCCCGCGAACGTGCTCTGCTGCGCGCCAAGCGCGGAGCCCAGTCTCGTCATCTCGGCGAGACCCCGCGTCACGAGCGCGGCCCTCGCGTTGAAGCCGAGGCCAAGGCCTTCGGCGATTCCGGTCGCCACGGCCATGACGTTCTTGAGCGCGCCACCGAGCTCGACTCCGATCACATCCGTGTGCGTGTAGACACGAAAGTACCCCGAGCTGAATGCCCGCTGTGCGATGCCGGCCGCTTCGCTCTGCATTGAGGCTACAACTACCGCTGTAGGCTGGCAGCTTACGACTTCGGTGGCGAAGCTCGGCCCCGATATCGCGACGACCGTTGCGCCGGGAACCTCCTGCTCCGCGACCTCGGTCATCAGGCAGAGCGTTCCCTGCTCTATTCCCTTGGTGGCCACGACGAGCGGCGCGGAGCGCGGCAACGCCGCCGCCGCCGACTTCACGATGCGCCGCAGCACGTGTGACGGAGTCGCGAGCGTGACGAGCTCCGCGCCTTCTACCGCCCGCTGTATGTCGCCGACTGCCTCGACCGATGTTGAGAGCGCGTGGCCGCGCAGGAATCGCACGTTCTCACGCTTTTTGTTGATCGATTCCACCACGTCGGGCTCGTAGGCCCAGAGCCGCACGTCGTG
>JAYWBE010000253.1:0-5205 GCA_043781715.1 Gemmatimonadaceae bacterium | reverse complement strand
TGATCGTCCCGATTCTCCGCCCCGCTTCTTCGACCGCCTGGTAAAGCTGATCGAACGACTCGGTCACGAAGAGAACGTCCTGAAAGTGATCGATCTCGAAGTGCTGGTTGAATACCGCGTCCAGCGAGAACGGCCGGCGATCGCACTTGGGGCCGAGGGCGTTCGCGGCATCGCCGTGGGACGAAATGAGGCCGCTTCCGTAGACCTTTATCTGTCCGTCTTCGCGAATGAGGCCGAACTCCACGGTGAACCAGAAGAGACGCGCCATCCGCGTGATGTCCTCATCATTCTCGGCGGCTGCGGCCACCTGACCATAGTGCTGGAGAAAGTCGGCAAAGACCGGATCGGCGTGAAGGGGCACGTGGCCGAACACATCGTGAAAAATGTCGGGCTCGGGCAGGTAGTCGAGCTGCTCGCGCGTTCTTATGGTCACTGTCGTCGGAAACTTTCGCAGCGACAGGCATTGGAAGAACGCCTTGGCTGGTATGAAGCCGGAGACGGGCACGGCTTCCCATCCGGTGGGTGGCGCGAGCCGGCGATTCACTTCCGCGAGATCGGGAACCGTCTCCCGCTTGAGACCGATAATGTCGGCGCCCCTCAGAAAGATCCTGCTGCCGTTCTTCCGCAGCTCATTCATCCGGCGCTCGTAGAGCATGCCCCAGACTTCGTGGTCGTCAGGCGTGTATGACTTCCAGTCCTGCCTGATGAAGACTGCTGGGTTTTCTACGAGGTCGTAGAGCGCGGCGGTTGATTGCGGCAATGTCAGCTCCGGGATGCGAGAGGAGAACGCACTCTCAAAGCTAATTGCCGGTCTTGGGGCCTGAAAGCTTGTGGCCGCCGGAGCGCTTGCGCAGCGGGAGGGTGAGCGTGAAGACGGAGCCAACCCCAATCGTGCTGGTGGCTGTCACGTCGCCGCCCATCGCGCGCGCGAGGTCACGACTGATCGCCAAGCCGAGACCGGTGCCTCCGGTCGGAACCGAGCCGGGCGCCCGCAGCTGCACGAACGGCTCGAATATCTGCTCGAGCTTCTCCTCCGGAACGCCGGATCCGGTGTCACGAACGCGCACGAGCAGATTCTCGTCTTCCACTCTCCAATCGAGCTCGACGGCTCCTTCCGGTGGCGTGAACTTCACGGAGTTGGCCAGAAGATTCACCAGGATCTGCTGCACCTTTTCGCGATCCGCGAACACGCTGAGCGAATAGTCGCCACTTCTATGCGTATAGCTGACACCTTTCTTGGCGAATTGAGGCGCGACGAGCGCCTCGGCGCCGCGGAGGGTCTCCTCGATTGGTATTTCGGCCATGGAAAGCTCGATCGGCCCGCCTTCGAGCTTCGCGAAATCGAGAATCATGTTCACGAGGGCCAGCAGGTGCTCCTGCGCCTGGTGAATCCGCCCAACGTCTCTGCGCTGTTCCGCGTTGAGGCCACCGTGAATGTTCTGCTGGAGGATCTCGAGGTACCCCGACACGGCGTGCAGGGGTGTACGGAACTCATGGCTGAGGCGCGCGAACAGCTCCGATTTGATGCGATTTGCGGCTTCCGCATCCTTGCGCGCGATTTGCTCGCCTTCGAGGGCCAGCTCCAGCTCGCGCGTGCGCTGAGCAACACGCGCATTCAGCGATCGGTTGAGTGCCTGCATGCTCTCTTCGGTTTCGCGTCGCGCGCTCATGTCGCGAAGGAGCCAGCAGAGCGAGCTCTTTCCGTCCGGACGAGTTTCGAGGGTAGAGACGGTCGCCTCGACGGTGACGAGCCGTCCCTCGCGCACGATGGTCTCGATCATCCATTTTTCGACATGGATTCCGTTCCCGAGCGCGTTGAGCTGCGTCTGAAATTCTGACCGAGAGCGCCCATCTACAAACGTGACAAGGGCCTTGCCGACGAGCAGCTTACCGGCCACTCCAAGCAGCGCGGAGGCGGCCGCGTTGGCTTCCTCGATTGTCCCGGAGCCGTCAGTCACCACATAGGGATCGGGCGCGAGATCGAACAGCGTGTGGTAGCGGTTGCGCTGGATCTCGAGCAGGTTGTAGGTTTCGAGGAGGGTTTCCCTCTGCGCGCGCAGCTCTTCCTCGGCGACACTGAGCTCTTCGAACGCGGACATCAACTCCTCGTGCCGCTGGTCCGATGTCTGGCGCGTCGCTCCATCGTAGTGCGCCGCACTGGGCTCGCGCGGCACATCGACAGCGTTGGCGAACCGCTCGATGTCTGAATTACTCGGGACGGATCCTGTCAAGTTTCAAGGTCCTGAACGTGATGGTACATTCGACCCTATGCTGGAAACAGATGAATATGCGCCACATCCACACTAAGCAACAAAAGGGATTTTGCAATAGCGAATTGTGTACATCGCGCGATAAACTCTGTTAACTACGCGCAACGTGTCGTTGGCACTGCGTCACGACGCGCGCGTCGAATACTCAACCAGTCACGAGTTCCCAAATGTCTCCGAGAGCACTCACACTTTTGTTCGCGCTTCCACTCCTGGCGGCGGCGCAGACCCCCACCCAACCGGCTGCTCGCTCGTACGTTATCCGCGCGGCTCACATGATCGATGGACGGTCCGACATCGTACAAAACGATGTGGCGGTAGTTGTCGAAGGCGAGCGAATCGTGGCCGTGGGAACGCGGGCGCAGGTCGAGGCGCGAATTCCGGCCGGAGCAAAGGTCATTGATCTCGGCAGCGCGACGATTCTGCCCGGATTGATCGACAATCACACGCACGTGCTCCTTCAGGGCGACATCACCAGCGCGGACTACGACGATCAGCTCCTGAAGGAGAGCATTCCCTACCGCGCGATCCGCGCGACGGCTGCGGTGCGAAGCGCTCTGATGAACGGATTCACGGCGATACGCGACGTCGAGACCGAGGGCGCGATGTACGCGGACGTGGATGTGAAGACGGCAATCGCGCGCGGTGTGATTCCAGGCCCGCGGATGTTCGTCTCCACGCGCGCACTGTCCACGACCGGCACCTATCCCCTGCTCGGCTATTCGTGGGAGCTCAAGATGCCGGAGGGCGTCCAGATCGTCGACGGACCCGAGGAAATCCGCAAAGCCGTGCGAGAGGAGGCGAAGTACGGCGCGGACTGGATCAAGTTCTACGCGGACAGGAGGTACTACATTGGCGCGGACGGGCGACTTCGCTCCTGGGTGAACTTCACCGACGAAGAGCTGAAGATGCTGGTGAGCGAAGCCCACCGGCTTGGCAAAAGAGTCGCGGCTCACGCGATGGGATGGGACGGAATCGACGCCGCGCTCAGGGCGGGCGTCAACTCGATCGAGCACGGCGATGGTCTCACCGATGATTTGCTCGATCGAATGCTCGCGCAAAAGGTGTATTGGTGCCCGACGATCTTCGTCGGCGCTTACGTGGCGCCCGGGCGCGGCGGCATATGGCCGAAGATGGTCGATCTCGAGCGGGTCGCCTTCGGCAAGGCGCTCAAGAAGGGCGTCATGATAAGCTACGGCACCGACGTCGGCGGTTACGCCTGGACAGAGAACCAGGCGCAGGAATTCGCGTACATGGTGCGCTACGGAATGTCGCCGATGGCGGCAATCAAGTCGGCGACCTCAGTGGCCGCCCAACTCCTCGATCAGAGCGACAACTTCGGAACGATCGAAGCTGGAAAATTTGCCGACATCGTAGCGGTCAAGGGCGATCCAATTGCGGACATCAGCGAGCTGACACGCGTGAGCTTCGTGATGAAGGGCGGAGCGATCTACAAGCAGTGAAACATTACTCTTAACTGAAGCCTACCGGCTTGGGGCCGGGGGCGTGCCGGCCGATGGCTCCGGCCCGGTTCTCGATCGTTTTATGCAGACCGTGGCCCGCAGAGCGTTCACGGATCGTTGGGATCCCCACCTCCGTCTTCCTCGTCCTCATCGGGGCCGAAGTCGACGTTGACGATGTCGCCGACTCGCTCGACGTGCACCACCTGCCTCATGATCTGTCCGCCGGCGTTGATGGTCACCCAATAGTCGCCGGCGTCGACGAGATTTCCGGCACGGCCGCCGCCGAAGAATCCGCCGCCTTCGCCGCCACCCCCACCCCCACCGGCTGCGCCTCCAATCGGCCCTTCAGCGGGACGCACATTTATCTCGCCCGGCACACCGCTACCCAAACCGCTCTGCCCTCTCCTGGCTCCGCCAGCCGGAGCTCCACCAGCACCAGCGGTCGTATCTGCACCGCGCGCGACACGCAAAGAATCGTCACGCTGACGTCTTACTCGCGCCGTGTTAATGCTGTCGCGCAACCCGGCGGGCCCGAGGGGCCGCGACCGCGCGCGCAGATCCCAGTAGGCTCGGTGCAGACCGATGCCTCCCGGCCCCGTCAGCGTCCGGACGGTGTCACCCCTGATGTTCGTGACCAGTATCCTGGTGGTGTCTCGCGCGGTGCCCGACGTCAGGCGGTACACCAGCTCCGCGCCGTACGGCGGATTGGGTGCCAGAAAATATTTGTTGGCCGTGAAATTCTGGGTGTTGGCCTGCGAGTATTCGTACGCGGTCTTCGGCGTGAAGAAGTTGGTCGCGCGGGCCATCACGCCGTTGTTCATCTCCTCGAGCGGCGCAATGTCCACGATCCAGATCGACCGGCCGTGGGTCGCGGCGATCAGCTCGCGGTCGCGCGGATGAATCTTGAGGTCGTGCACCGGCACCGTCGGCAGGCCGGTCATGAATCGCTGCCAGCTCGCGCCGCGATCGGTAGAGACAAACGCGCCGACATCGGTCCCGACGAAGAGAAGATCGCGATTGACGGGATCCTCGCGAATCACGTGAACGAAGTCTGCGCTGCCGTTGGGCAGGTTGTTCGCGATCGAGCGGAAGGTCCTGCCGAAATCGTTCGACACGTACAGGTACGGATGGAAATCGTTCTCGCGGTGATTGTCGAACGCCACATAGACTGTGGCCGTATCGAAGTGCGAAGGCTCGACGCGATTCACCCATGATTTCTTCGGCAATCCGGGAAAACGTGTCGTGAGATCAGTCCATTGTCCGCCGTCGTTGGTAGTGAGCCAGACGTTGCCGTCGTCGGTTCCGACCCAGAGAATTCCCGGCCGGACCGGCGACTCGGCCACAGTCGTGATCGTGCCGTGCGTCTCGGCTCCAGAGTTGTCGCGCGTGATCCCGCCCGTGAGCTTCGTGCTCATGAGGATGCGCGCCGAATCTCTGGTCGAGAGATCCGGAGAGATCGGATAGAAGTGGTCACC
>JAYWBE010000252.1:0-1609 GCA_043781715.1 Gemmatimonadaceae bacterium | reverse complement strand
ATCACCACCGCCTTGTACAGCTCCGGCCTCTCCGTAAACGCAACGCCCACCAGCAACCCGCCGTTGCTCCCGCCCTCGATCCCCAGATGCTCCGGTGAGGTTATCCGCTGGCGTATCAGCTCCTCGGCCACCGCGGCGAAGTCGTCATAGATGCGCTGGCGATTCTCCTTAAGACCGGCGCGATGCCAAGCCGGACCGAACTCTCCGCCGCCGCGGATATTCGCGAGCACATAGGTCCCGCCGCGCTCGAGCCAGTTCGCGCCCACGTTCGCGCCGTACCCCGGAGTCTGCGCCGACTCGAACCCGCCGTACGCATACAACAGCGTGGGATTGTTCCCGTCGCGCTTCATGCCTTCACGATGAATGATGAAGTAGGGGATCTTCGTTCCGTCCTTCGACGTCGCTTCCATCTGCTCGACTGTGAGGCCCTTTGCGTCGAACTGCGCCGGCAGTCGCTTCACCTCGGAAATCTTCCCGGCCTCGTTCACGACGTAGAGTGTCGTGGGCTGGATGAAGTTCGTGTAGAAAAAGAAAAAGCGGTTTGACCGCGGAGAGCTCGCGACCACGCCGAGGTGGCCGAGGTCGGGCGCCGGCACTTTCTCGAACGACCAGGCGCCGTTCTGGTGGCGATACTTCCGCAGCTCGCCACGCACGTTGTTCAGCACGTCGATCAGCAGATAATCGTGCGTCGCCTCCATGCTGTTGATGGTCTCGCGCGGCCCGGGCTGCATCACGAGCTTGAGGTCACGCTTGCCGGCGAGAAAGTCTTCGACCGGAATCGCCACGAGGGACCCGGTTCCCCAGGTCTTGCCACCAACCTGCCACGGATCCCGCACGTACACCAACATCTGATCGCGCACCAGATGGAGATCAGCGTCGGCCGGGATATCGAGCTTCACCAGGTGGCCGTCTCGATACAGCGACTTCGTACCCTTGTAGAATGTCTCGTTGTCGTAGACTACGACGTAGCGCCGATCGCCCGCGTCGCTCGCTCCTGTAAACACCCCCATATGCTCGGCGGGCGTCTCGTACACCGTCGTCGCGGAAGACAACGGCGTGCCACGTTTCCATTGCTTGATCACACGCGCGTAGCCGGAAGTTGTCATCGAGCCCGGTCCGAAGTCCGTGCCCACCAGGAGCGTGTTCGCATTGATCCAAGCCAGTGACATCTTCGCCTCCGGCAGCCGGAATCCGTCCTTCACGAACTGTCCGGTCTTGAGATCGAACTCCCGAGCCTCATTCGCGTCCGATCCGCCGCGCGAGAGCGATACCATACAGATGCGCTCCTCCGGATCGAAACAATCCGCGCCGCCCCACGACCAGGTCACGTTCTCCGCCTTGGCCAGAGTGTCGACGTCGAGCACCGTCACCCACTTCGGATTGTCGGCGGTGTAGTCGCTCCAGCTCGTGCGCCGCCAGATTCCGCGCTTGTGATCGGCGTCCTGCCAGAAGTTGTAGAGCTTGTCGCCGATGATGCGCGGGTACGCGATCCTGTCCTTCGAGTCGAGGATCGCCTTCGTGCGATCGTAGATCGACTGATAGAGCGGCGAGGCGCTGAGCTCTCTCACCGTCGACGAGTTGTGCGCGTTTACCCAGTCCATCGATCTCT
>JAYWBE010000251.1:0-1618 GCA_043781715.1 Gemmatimonadaceae bacterium | reverse complement strand
CGGTTTCACGGAGGCGGATGTTCACGTCTCTGGCGGTAGTTCCGCTCAGCGTCAGGCGACCGAGCGCGGTCACGCCTTCCTGGCGGACGCGAGTATCCGGATCGCGAGTCGCGGACATGAGAGCAGTGGTCACGCTCCGCATCGGTGCGATCGTGGCTCGGGTCGGATCGCTTCCCCAGATTCCGATCGCATCTACCGCGCGAGCACGCACCGCCCAGAATTTATCGTTGCGCGTTGAGCCGATCAGTGCGCTGAGCGCCGCCTGGTCAGCTGGCCGCTGCGCCAGCACGTCGACCGCTTCGATTCTGCCGAGAACGTCGTCGTCGTACACGAGCTGGTAGCGCAGCATCGCCGTGGAACGCGGGAAATCCGTGAGATCGAGAATCCAGTTTCCCTTGTCCCAGCGAATCGAGCGGGGCGGAGCCTTGAGATTCGTCCCGGCTTCTCCCGTTCCATTCCGAACCGGCACCACGAAGCGGACGATGCCGCTGTCGGTGCGGGCTTCGACATCGACGTCGACATCGAAGAAGCCGGTGAGACTGTCGCGAGGCTGGACCTCTCTCGCGCTGATCACGAGCCGGCGGGCAGCGCGATCATACAACGACGAGACCCGAAAGACCGGAAAGCCGGCGCCATACACCCACTGGTCGAAGAACGCCTTGTAATCCTTGCCGGTCGTCTCCTCGAACGCCTTGCGCAGATCGTCGGTGACGACGTTGCCATAGGCGTGCGCGGTAGTGTAATGGTTCATCGCTTTCCAGAAGAGATCGTCGCCGAGCTGGTGGCGAAGCATCTGAAGAATCGTCGCGCCCTTCGGATAGATGTGTCCGCTGAAGAACACCTCGATGGGATCGTTGATCCATTTGCTCCACACAATGGGCCGTCTGGCGCGGCGGTCCGCATCGATCGTCTGCTCCTGGGCGCCGAGCCGGTCGATGGCGCCTTCGTCGACGCCGAGGTCCTCCTCGCGGAAGACCTGCTCCATGAACGTAGCGAATCCCTCGTTGAGCCAGACATCTCCCCAGTCGCGCGTGGTCAGCAGATCGCCGTACCACTGGTGCCCGAGCTCGTGGGCCATGAGACCCATGGAGTTGGCCTGCGGCTCCGACCATGCGGGGTGAAGAATCTCGGCATCGTTCTGCGATGTCGCGGTGACGTTCTCCATTCCGCCGTACTGGAATTCAGGAATGACGATCTGGTCATACTTGGACCACGGATACGGAACCCCGGTTTTGCGCGAGAACACATCGACGGCCTGCGGAGTCTTGGCGAATCCGCGCCAGGCGGCGTCGACCGAATCGGGGTACGTCCAGTAGCCGATCGGCACGTTGCGCCACGGCTTGTCCTGGAGCACGGTGTAATTGCCGACGACCGCCGTCATCAGATACGTCGATGCGGGCTTGTCGAGAACCCAGTGCCATTCGATGCTGTCGCCCACTGCACGCGATCCGGCGAGGCGGCCGTTGGAGAGAGAGCGCTCGCCCCTGGCGGTCCAGATGTAGAACTCCCAGGTCGTCTTGTCGTTCGGGAAATCGTAGGTTGGAACCCAGTAGTGATTGTCCTCGGTCTCACCCTGCGTCCAGACGATGTGTTTGGCGGGCCTGAAGTAGGCGCCCTT
>JAYWBE010000250.1:0-15250 GCA_043781715.1 Gemmatimonadaceae bacterium | reverse complement strand
TCGCGCTGCTGAACACCGTTGTCGCGGACTCGATTGGTGAGATCACGGAGTCGCTGCGTGAGACTCTCAAGAAAACCAAATCGGTGGACGACGCGGTGCTCAAGGTTGTTCGAGAGGTGTTCAAGGACTCGACCCCCATTCGCTTCGAGGGGAACAACTACTCTGAGGAGTGGGTGAAGGAGGCGAAGAAACGGGGCCTTCCGAACCTGCGCCGGACTCCGGAGGCTCTGAAGGAGCTTGTGTCGAAGCAGTCGCGGGCGCTCCTCACCAAGCTCGGCGTTCTCACCAAGGAGGAACTGGAGTCCCGCTATCACATCCGCGTCGAGCGCTACGTAAAGGACATGCTGATCGAGCTGCACACCATGCGCGAGATCGTGGACACAATGGTGATTCCGGCGGCCTACGGTTATCTCGGACTGCTTTCCAACGCTGCTTCACAGTCGAAGGCGGCAGGTGTCGCCGTGATTCCGCAGATAGTCACGGCAAATCAGGTGGGCGAGCTGGTGCAGGAACTCCAGGAATTTCGCGAGGATCTGAGCGACGTCATTGCTCGCGTCGAGGCGAAGCATGATGATCCGACCGGGCAGGCGGAGATGCTCACGTCGGAGGGAGCCGACACCATGGCGGAAGTGCGAAAGGTCTGCGACGCTCTGGAGCTGTCGGTCGGAGACGATTACTGGCCGCTCCCGAAATATCGGGAGATGCTCTTCCCGGTCTGACGCTTCGACGACGGACAGGACGGATAACCGCAACTGAAGGCAGATCTCTGACTGTAGCGCGATGCACAGGGGACGGCGCCTGAGTAATTTCAGCGAATGCCGTCACCCTCTCCTGCTTCATCCGACTCTGCCACAACTTGTCCGTCCTGTGGCGCAGCGGCCAATGGCCGTTACTGCGCGAACTGTGGCGCCCCGCTGGCCGGGGCCGCTTGTGCCTCCTGCGCTGCCGATCTAAGTCCCGGCGCCAAGTTCTGTCACCGCTGCGGCACCGCGGTCGGAACCGCTGCACCTGTCCCCCGTGAGGCGAGAACGAATGCGCTTCCGTGGATCGTCGCTGCGCTGGCGTTTCTCGCTCTGTTCGCGATGGCGGCCGGTCGTGGCTTCAATGCCCATCGCGGGAGCACCGTTGACGGTTCGCAAAATGCGTTGCCACAGGCTGGACTCGACGATCGCGGAGTCGCGGCCGATGATCAATCCGCAGGAGTTCGTGCCCCCGACATCTCGAGCCTGTCACCGCAGGAGCGCGCCGACCGCCTGTACAACCGGGTAATGCTGCTCGCCACCCAGGGGAAGATCGACAGCGTCCAGTTCTTCGCGCCGATGGCTCTTCAGGCGTACCTCATGCTCTCGCCTCTCAACAAGGACCAGCGCTACGACATGGGTCGGATCGGCGAAGTCGCAGGAGCGATTCCTCTAGCGAAGGCACAGGCGGACACCATTCTGCGCGAGAATCCGAATCACCTTCTCGGACTGATTCTGGAGGCACGTCTCGCTACGCTGGCCGGCGACACTACTCAGCTCCATTCCTATGAGCGAAGGCTCATCGCCGCCCAGAAAACGGAGCTGGCCAAGAAACGCGACGAGTACACGCGGCACCAGGATGATATCACGAACGCCGTATCGCAGGCACGGAAAAGTCTTGGAATAAAGTCGTGACCTCACCCAGCACGATTCATCTGGCCCACAGCCCCGATTCGGACGATGCGTTCATGTTCTACGCGCTCGCCGACGGACAGATCGATACTCAGGGAATCAGCTACGTCCATGAGCTCCAGGACATCGAGACGCTGAACGGCCGCGCGCTGCGTGGAGAGCTCGACGTGACCGCGGTCTCGATTCACGCCTATGCGTATCTCTCCGAATTGTACGCTCTGCTCCCCCACGGCGCATCGATGGGCAATGGCTACGGACCAATGCTAGTGGCGAAGCGGCCGATGACGCACGAAGACATCGCGGGCAAGCGAGTCGCCGTGCCCGGAATGATGACGAGCGCGTACCTGGCGCTTAGGCTTTTTCAGCCGGATTTCGTCCCGGTCGTCGTCCCCTTCGATCAGATCGAGCAGGCCGTGATCCGCGGCGACGTCGATGCCGGGCTGCTGATTCACGAAGGCCAACTCACCTACAAGGACGAGGGACTGCATCTGGTCGCCGACATGGGTGCATGGTGGCTCGAGAAAACGGGCCTTCCACTTCCGCTCGGCGGTAACGTCATCCGGAAAGACATGCCGCGCGAGGTCCAGAAGAAGGTCTCCCGGCACCTTCGCGAGAGCATCGCGTACGGCCTCGATCATCGCAAGAATGCTCTCGACCACGCGATGCGCTACGCGCGCGGACTCGATCGGAACAAGGCCGACACGTTCGTCGGGATGTACGTGAACGACTGGACGCTCGATTACGGCGAGCGCGGCCGCGCGGCAGTCCGGCTCTTCCTCGACGAAGGCGTCAGGGCCGGCGTGATCACGCGCCCGGTGACGGTGGAGTTCATTGACGACTGAGCTCGTCGCTGAGCTCGAGCGTCGCGCCGCGCGCTTCGCGGCGGTCGCGACGGTGCAGCAGGCCATCTCGGCCACGATCTCGCTGAATGAAGCGTACCGCGAGATCTACAAAGCGGTCGCGTCGGTTGTGGACGCTCCTTGCTTTGCGCTCATGATCGCTGACCCCGTGTGCGAGAAGTTCAATGCGCATTGCATCATCGTCGATTCCGAGGAGCGCGAGGGGGAAAGTGTCCTCGACTTCCCGAATGGAACGGAGACGATCGCCAAGGTTTTCCAGACGGGCGTGCCGATCATCTCCTCGAAGCCGGAGCGTTGGTGGAAGGGAACGATCTTCCAGGTGGCGTCGAAGCGGGAAGTGAAGAGCGAGATTACGGCGCCCCTCACCTACCGCGACCGGACCGTGGGAGTGATGCAGGTCCTCTCGTACAAGACCGACGCCTACGACGGGCACGATCTGGATCTCATCATGCTGATCGCGCGCCAGGCGGCTGTCGCTATCGAGAACGCGCGACTCTTCGATGCGCAGCGCGGTGAGCAGAGACAGACCGAAGCCGCGGCCGAGATCGCGCGCGTGGCGCTTCGCAAGGTGACTGTCGCGGAAGCGAGTCACAATATCCTCGCAATTCTCGACGACGTCGTCCCATCGAGTGGAAAGGCAATCGGCATCATCTCCCCGGATGGAACCACCGTCACCTGTGTCGCCGCCCGTGGTACTTGCGAGCAGATGGAAGGCATCACGGCTCCGGTCGAGGACAGCGCGGTTCGTGCGGCCTGGGCAAGGGAGGAGCCGACCTTCGTCGAGAATCTCCGCGAGAAGGCTCACAACCCCCAGCGGGTTCCGGAGGAGCCTGCCATCACGATCCCGCTCGTCGCGAGCAGTCGTCGATTCGGAGTTCTGGTCGTAACGTCCGCGACGGCGCAGTTGCAGACTGGGCCGCACGTCGATGCGTTATTGCGTCTCGCGCCCGCGGTCGCCCTCGCGATCGATGTGCTGCTCCTCAGCGAAGACGAGCATCGAACCCATGCGCGCGAACGGACACTCGCCGCGGCGCTGGCGACCATGGATCAGCCTGTGCTGATACTGGGCGTCGATGCGAAGGTTCAATACGCCAACACCGCCGCGATCAAAGAGTATCGCTACGAGACAAATGAGATCGTCGGCCTGACCGTCGACGATTTCGTCGTTGCCTCGGCTCAGCCCTCTCCCCGCCAGACGATTCCCGCGACCCCGCACGACATGCAGCAGCTCTGGACCGGTGAGCACATTCATCGGAGAAGGGACGGGACCGAGTTCCCCGCTGCCGTGACGCTGAGCCACATTCGCGACGGGAGCGGCAACATCGTGGGACTCGTGATCGGCATCAGAAATCTCACCGAGGAGCGAAGGGTCGCCGACCACCTCGGACGGACCGAAAAGCTCGCCGCCATCGGCGAGCTCGTCGCCGGCGTCGCGCACGAGCTGAACAATCCCCTCACCGGAATCTCGACCTTCGCGCAGCTCCTCCTCGAGGACAATCTGCAGGGTGAACAATTCGAGTCGGTGAGTCTGATCAAGCGCGAGGCCGATCGAGCGATTGGGGTGATTCGCGATCTCCTTCTCTTCGCGCGCAAGACCGACGCGCGAGATGTTCCGGTCGACATCAACACCGTTGTCAAGCACACCGTGCGGCTTCGTGCCCTCGCGTCCCGGTCGGGCGGCATCGAGGTTCACATGCGTCTTGATGAATCGAATCCCCGGACTCGCGGCGACGAACAGAAGCTGCAGCAGGTTCTGCTCAACCTTATCGTGAACGCCGAGTCGGCGATGGAAGGAACGCAGCTCCGTCACCTGTCGCTGACGACGCAGCGCAAGCAAGGCATGGTGCAGATCGTGATTTCGGATACTGGACACGGAATGCCGCCATCCGTGAGTCAGCGGGTGTTCGAGCCTTTCTTCACCACCAAGCCTCCCGGAGAGGGAACCGGATTGGGCCTCAGCGTGAGCTACGGCATCATCCAGGCGCACGAGGGAACGATCTCGGTGGAAAGCACCCCCGAAGTCGGGACGACGTTCACGATTCTCCTCCCGCTCTACAGCAAGGCAAAGGAGTGACCCGGATTCTGGTCGTCGACGACGAGGAAACCATTCGCCTCGCACTGCGGAAATTCCTCCGCTCCCGCGGCTACGAGGTGGAGATCGCCGGCTCGAGTGATCACGCGCTCCAGATTCTTGAAAAGGAGTCTTTCGCCCTCATGTTGTGCGATGTGCGCATGCCCGGAATGACCGGAGTCCAGATCGTTCCACAGGCGATAGAACGAGACCAGGACCTGGCGATCATCATGTTGACCGCCGTCAACGATGCGGCTACCGCGACGGAGGTATTGTCTTCCGGCGCGACGGACTATCTGATGAAGCCCGTCGAGCTCGCTGACCTCCAGGAAGCCGTCGAGCGCGCCCTCCACAAGCGCTCGGAGCTGATGGAGCAGCGACGCCTCGACAAGCTCATTCGCGAAGAGGTTGCTCTGCGGACCGCCGAGCTCGAGCGGGAAAAAGAATCCCTGCGGCTCATGTCCATAAGCATCGCCGAGACGCTCATCAACGCCATGGAAGCCAAGGATCTCTACCTGCGGGGCCATTCCCAACGCGTCGCCGAGCTGGCCGGACAGCTCGCGCAGGAGCTGGGCCTCGAGGAAAAGGTGTGCGAGGACCTCAGAGTTGCGGGCCGTCTTCACGACGTCGGCAAGATCGGAATAAGTGAAGCAATCCTCAACAAGCCTGGACGACTCACCGCCGATGAGTTCGAGCACGTCAAGCAACATGTGCGGATAGGGCTCGACATCCTCGCACCCCTCTTTCACATCAAGCAGCCGCTCAAATACGTGGAGCACCACCACGAGCGTTGGGACGGAGTCGGCTATCCACTCGGTCTGTCGGGCGAAGCGATTCCTTTGGGCGCCAGAATCCTCTGCGCAGCCGACACTTTCGACGCGCTCACTTCCAAGCGCGCCTATCGCGAGCCGTTGGAGCCCCTCGCAGCCCTGGATCATCTCCGCATCGACGCCGGAAAGCAGTTCGACCCGTGTGTTTATGACGCGCTGGTAAACGTCATAACGAGAAGAGTAGCGTCCCAATCCACCACATCCAGCTAGGCGCCGAAAGCCACTCCTTGACGTCGCGTCACCGAAGTTGTATTCGGTGTCCAGAGTAGAGAAGCTTTCGGCGCTGGCGCACAAGGCACGCGACGTGCAGCGGGCGAAAGTCAGAAAATTCCGCGCTACCCAGCGCGAGTGCTGACATTCTATGGGAGGACTAATGCCGAGCGGTGAATCAGTGGAGCCATTGCGTTTTGCGGACGACGACGATGCGGACGATCTCGGTGGCTTCAGTCGCGGCAAGCGTTCCTACGACGATGACGACGACGAAGATGGTGGCTGGGCCATCAATGAGGATCACAGCGACCGCCTGTGGGACAGCGCTGAAGACGCGGATGATGACGAAGAGGCCGATTCCGATGCTACGGTCGTAAGTGAAGGCGACGAGGACGAAGAGGATGAGGAGGAAGATCTCTTCGGCGGAGGCGCTCCCAGAGGAAGAAGGGGCCGGCCCAAGGGATCCGGAAAGAAGCAGGAGTCGACCCTCGGCGGTGGTGGGCTCGGAAATCTTGGCGGTGGAGCTGGCGGAACCGCCGGCGGGATGAGCGGCAGCTCCGGTTTTGGCGGCCCGCCTTCAACTGGGTCAACCACGGGATTCGGAGCGGGCGGCTCCCCAACTGGGGCCGCGCGAACCAGCACATTCGGCGGCGGGGCAGCTTCCCCGGCCACTCGAACGGCTGCACCGTCCACCTCCGGAAGCCGTGCTGGAACCGGAAAGGCGGCCAGCGGGACGAAAAAGAAGGCCGCCAAAAGCTCCTCCAAGTCTTCAGGCGGGAAAAAATCAGACAAAAAGAAGTCTTCCGGAGCCCGGAAGCCCGCCCGGAAAGCCGCAGGACATAAAGCCGTCGCCCGGAAAGCCACCAGAGGTAAGGCTTCCAAAGGGGGGGCCAAGTCCCGCGGACATAGCGGCGGGGACCGCAAGAGTTCAGGTTCGAAGAAGCGCTAGGGGTGGCAGTTTCCCCTGCCCCCATGCGCAGTGCCCGAGGCGCGGTTACTCTCAAGTAACCGCGCTTTTTCCTTGGCTGACCGAAGTGAGGTGTGATGCAGGACAACGACGAGCGAGAAGGTCCCTGGCGAAAAATTCTGCTGTCCGGCGGCGCAATCCTGGGCGCGGCGGCTGCCTATAATGCTTTCGCGCGGAAGGGCGTCGACCAGCTCACCAACCTGATTGGTGGCGAAGAGGGCGGCTTCGACTGGCGCGACAGAAGGGTCGCGTTCACCAAGCGCGGCAAGGGTCCGCCGATTCTTCTGATCCACGGCATTCATGCGGCCGCGTGGTCGTACGAGTGGAGAAACAACGTCAACGCCCTCGCACGAACGAACACCGTCTACACGCTCGACCTGCTCGGCTTCGGGATGTCGGAACGTCCCGCGATCCGCTACTCGGCGCGTCTCTATATCTCGCTCATCTCCGATTTCGTGAGCAGAGTGATCGACGAGCCCACGGTTCTCGTCGCGACCTCGCTTTCGGGTGCGTATGCAATTGTGCTCGCGGCGCGAGATCCGCTTCGCTTCCCCGCCGTGGCTCTTATTGCGCCATCGGGACTGGTGCGCCTCAACGAGCCCGTAGGCCTGGGCGGTGAAGCGGGCCGGCTCGCAGTCGACACGCCGATTGCCGGCACCGCCATGTTCAACGCCGTCGTCTCGCGGCCGCAGCTGCGACGCTATCTGAATAACGCGTACTCGAACGATTCGCTCGTCACGCGCGAGCTGATCGAGATCTATTACGCGACTTCCCACCAGCGCGGCGCGCGTCACGCACCGGCTGCATTTCTGTCCGGCCATCTCAACATCGACGTGCGAAACGCCTTGCGCCGTCTCAGCCAGCCGGCCCTGCTTGTGTGGGGTGAGCAGGGGTCCATCGCGCCCGTCGAGGAATTTCGCGGCTTCCGCGAGATCAAGCGCGATTTCGAGATTTCCGTTTTGTCCCCCGCGGGCGACCTTCCGCACGACGAGCGAGCCGAGGACTTTAATGTTATCCTATCCACATGGCTGAATCGCCTGTCGCTCTCCTCCGCGCCCACGCTCGACATGCTCCCTGGAACGCCCGCGGACTTGCAGCCCACGCAACAGCTCTTGTAGACGCTGCTGGAGTTCGACCAACCAACGCTTCAGCGCGAGCGGCGCCGAGCGCGCGAGCAGTTCGGTTTTACGTGGCGAGTGGATTGCTAGACCGGCCCGAGGGCACAGGCACGGGCGCGACTTACGGATACCGGCATCTCCTCCAGCTGCTGTCCATCAAGATCCGCCAGCGCGAGGGACAGAGCCTCGACACCATCCGCGGCGAGATGCGCGATGTCACGGGCGATGCGCTCGAGCGGAAGATCGCCCTGTCGCTCGCGCCCGCGCTCAACTCCGGCGGATACGAAGCTGTCGCCCACGACAACGATATTTCACTTCGCTGGCACCGTCTTCCTGTCGCCGATGGGATCGAGCTTCACGTTCGTGAGGATTCTCCCGCCGCCCGCGAGGAAGCAGTGATCGCCATGCGCGAAGCAGTGCGTGCGGCGCTGGGCCGCAGCGACATCCGCTGAGCTCATACATAGATAGCGGCCCTGCATGGAAGAACTACCCGTCGCATCTCGGACCACTGGGCGGTTCCCGGCTGAGTGCTAGAGTATGCGCCTCAGCTTCTGGGCCCCCCACTCGAGAATCTTCCCCGAGAGGGCGCGCTTTCTGAACTCGTCGAGCTTTATCTCCTTTGACGACTTGATGTCGTCCATGAAGATCGAGTCCATTTGTGATCCGACGCGGCGGTCGAGGGCCACCAGGAGCGACTCGTTGTTGAACGACAGCGAACGGTTGTCGAAGTTCATGGATCCCACGTAAGCCCACATGCCGTCTACCACCAGGCTCTTCGCATGCATCATGGTCGGCTGGTACTCGTAGATCTTCACGCCGCCTTCGAGGAGTTTCTCGTAGTAGGTCCTCCCCGCGTACCAGGTCGTCTTCACATCAGTCTTCTCGCTCACGGTGATGACCCGGACGTCTACACCCCTTCTCGCTGCCGCGAGAAGCAGTTGCAGGAAATTCTCGCCCGGAACGAAGTATGAGTTGGTGATGTAGAGCGTTTTTCTGGCGCCCGCGATCGACAGCGCGAGAAATCTCTCCGCCGATGTGCTGCCCGTGCTGGGTATACTGTGCATTAGCCCCGCCTGCACATCTCCGACATCGGCGAACGAGCTTCTCGGAAAGAACATGTCGCCCGTGAGGAGCTCGCCCGTCGCTTCAGCCCACGCCGCTGCAAACGCCGCTTGCAACGCTGCCACTGTCGGCCCCTCGAATCGCACGTTGGTCTCGCGCCATTGGTCCTGGTGATGGCCGTCTCCCAGCCAATAGTCGGCGAGCCCGAAGCCTCCGGTATAGCCGATTTTTCCGTCGACCACGACCACGCGAACGTGCGATCGCTGGGCTGCCTTCTGCAGTGTGTACCAGCGAAGAGGCCTCAGCCACTTCACCTCCACGCCGGCGTGTTTGAGACTGTCACGCCACTCCCGCTTGAGCGGCTGGGATCCGAACGCATCGAGCAGCAGCAGCACGCGCACTTTGTGCCGCGCGCGATCGATCAGATACTTCGCCATCGTATCGGCGACCGCGCCAGGCTGCGAGTAGTACATCTGCACCGTTATGGTACGCTCGGCGGAGGCGATATCCTTCCATAGTTGAGGATAGGTGCCGTCTCCGTTCAGCAGGATCTGGACGTTGTTGCCGGGGTCGATGTGCGTTCCCGTGAGCAGCTCGATGCTCCGGGCGAACAGCGGATCTTCGACGCTCGGCGGCCCGTCCTTGTCGCCTTCCGCGATTACGCTCGTAACCGGTGTGTCGTGAGTCACCGACAGAATGCCGATGAGAGCCAGGACCAGTCCGAACAGAATGAGCGCCGCGATTGCTATGTACTTGATCAGTGACATATTCTCTCTGCATGACCTTCGTGGCCCGTCGGCGAATCGCGACGCGTGCTATCGTTCTCGACCGCTCCCTTGAAGCGCTCCCGATCTTCCGACTGAGCGATTCCGCCGAGGACACGGCAATTTCCTTCTCTCCCGAGAGCGGTGGGCGGTGGCGTGTTCTGCCCAGCCCAGGCGACCGCTTGCCCGGAACCTTCGATCAGGACGTGTACATCGAGCTCCTCCATCGTTACCACGAGGCGGGAGCTCCCGAAGACGGAGTGATAAGCTTTACGCTCCACGCCTTCCTCCGTTCCATCGGCCGGCGTGTCGACGGCAGAACTTACGAGCAGCTTCGATCCGCTCTGACCAGACTCGAGCGGACCACTCTCGAGTCGAGCGGAGTGTACGTTGCGGCAAAAGAAGGACAGGCGCTAGAAGGACGCTTCACCATTCTCTCCTCGGTTTCCATCGCGCGCCGACGAATGGCCGAGCGCGAACAGTTCACTCTGTTTCCCGTGCTCACCGCCTCGGAGCCGGGCGACGCCCACGTCACGATCGGTCCCGTAATCCGCGCGAACATCGCGGCGGGACACACCGTGACGCTCTCTGCAACGCACTACATGTCTCTCACCAATCCCGTGGCCAGGCGGCTCTACCGCCTGCTCGAAGTCGCGAGAGAAGAGGGAATGGTAACCTGGAGAGTACCCCTCGCGTCCCTCGCTGAGCAGCTGCCTCTGACCCAGCGGTATCCCTCCCATTTGCAACGAGTGCTCCAGCCCGCCCACGAGATGCTGCTCGCGGCCGGTCTCCTCCGCGACGCGACGTTCAGGCAGCTGAACCGCGACTGGCTCGTGGACTACGTACTGGCTTCCCGCGCCGCCTGAGCAGCCTGTTCCCCTAGTGCCCTTTGTGCGTCATTGAGGAACACTCACTGGCCGAAGGCGTATCTATTACGTTACCGCCTCCTTCTCTCTACCTAGAGCCGCATGTCCCGACCCAGAAAAAGCTCGCTGTTCGGCCTCGCATTGATTCCGCTCATGGCCGGAGGCTTCGTATTTCAGCAGCACGAGAGCCAGCAGGGGGCTCGCTTGCTCGACCAAGTCCTTAACATCGTCTCCAGCCGCTTTGTCGACACGGTCGACGCCGCGACTCTTTACGAAAAGGCCGCACGTGGACTCGTTCACGAGCTGAACGATCCCTATAGCATCCTGCTCTCGCCGAAGGAGCTTTCCACCTTCAACGCGCAGACGAACGGACGCTACGCCGGCATCGGAATGGAGATCGCCGAGACGCAGGGCTTCATCACCGTGCAGCGCGTATTCCCGCATACACCGGCCGAGCAGGCCGGCGTGCAGGAAGGCGATCGCATCAACTTCATCGACACGACCAATACCCGCGGCTGGACTGTCTCGCAGACGTCCGATGCACTGAAGGGAAATCCGGGCAGCAAGGTTCTGGTCAAGTTCTCCCGCCCCGGGGTGTCTGAGCTGATACCGATCACTTTCACTCGCGCCGTCATCAACATTCCCGCGGTTCCTTACGCGATTATGCTCGACAACAAGGTGGGCTACGTCCCGCTTCTCCAGTTCAACGAAAGCGCGAGAGACGAGCTCGAGAGCTCGATCACCCGCTTGTCACGTGAGGGCGCAAGGGGAATCGTCATCGATCTGCGCGGAAATCCGGGTGGCATCCTCGATCAGTCGCTGAGCGTCAGCAACCTCTTCCTCAAGAAGGGGCAGCAGATCTCGAGCATCCGCGCCCGCAATGGTGAGAAGCAGTCGTTCGTCGCCAGCGATGATCCAGTCGCACCGACGATCCCGCTCGTGCTTCTGACAGACGGAAGAAGCGCCTCGGCGTCCGAGATCGTTGCCGGTGCTCTCCAGGACCACGACCGCGCTCTCATTGTCGGCACTACTTCGTTCGGAAAGGGCCTCGTGCAGTCGGTGTTCCCACTCGAAGGCGGTTACGCCCTCAAGATGACGACGGCGAAGTGGTACACTCCGAACGGCCGCTCCATCCAGAAGGAGCGCAAGCTTCTTCCGAGTGGTGAGTTCGTGGAAGTGATGCCCGATTCTCTGGAGACCGATTCGGCCCGCCGCTCGCGCCCCGCGTTCAAATCGGACGCCGGCCGCATCGTCTACGGTGGCGGAGCGATCACGCCCGACATCATCGTTCGTCCCGACACGTTGACCACCGCGGAACAGAAGGTGTTCAACACCTTCGCTCCGAAGACGACCGACGTGAGAGTGACGCTCATGGACTACTCGCTCGAGCTGAAGAAAACGGTCCGCCCTGACTTCACCGTGCCGCCGGCGTGGCGCGAAGAGTTCTATCGCCGGCTTCAGGCGAAGGGAGTCACCATCGATCACACACAGTACGAGCAGGCTGGTTCAGAGATCGATCGACTGCTCGGCAATACCGTCGCGCGGTTGGCGTTCGGTGATTCCACCGCCAAGCGGCGCAGCGTCACGGATGACAATCAGCTGATGCACGCACTACAGGTTCTCAAGCAGAGCGCGTCCCAAAAGGATCTCTTCATCATCGCCCAGCGGGAGCAGGCAACCACAGCTTCGGCCTCGGCTCGTCGCTGATTGGAACTGCAGAATAAAAAGCTCCGGCGGGATGATCCCGCCGGAGCTTTTTTTCTTCTAGGGCCAGCGGTGCTTGTTCGAGTATTTGCTGCCGAACACCTCGAGGAGAGTAGGTTTCGGATTCTCCGTTCGCACGATGGCGTCCAGTCTGCCGGCGAGCGCGATCGGCCGGGTGAACTGTCGGTACCTTTGGTAGCCGTGACAAAAGCAGAGCGGCCCTTTGCGGGTAATGTCTCCCAGCAGGATGTCGGGCTCCCCGAAGATCGTCATGGCGTAGAAAAAGTTGAGCGTGCGCGGTCTGGGCAGGTCGCCTTGCCGGACGTTTCGGGGGAGGCTGCCATGCTTCCCCCACTGAATGTCGATCGCGACCTGAGACCGAGGCCACGGGGTGTGAAGGATCTGGCCGTGCCAGTAGGTCCAGACGTCGGTAGGGGCGTAAGTCGAGTCGTAGCCCACCCATAGGACCTCTTCGTCGGTCGGGACCGTGAACGGAATCCATGATCCGTGAACGTCGTCCCGCCACAGCAAATGGTAGGCGATTACCCGCCGGGTGGGGTGCAGAACCGCCACTACCCGTTCGAGCGGGAACGTTTCATCCCGTTGTAAGTATAAGACCGGTGCCAGGCGCCGTGCCAGGAGTGCTCCGCTATCCGTTGGTGCAAGGGCGTCAGGCAGATTGGCCGGTCGGAGCGGTATGTGGGCATGGGGACCGCAGGCGATGATAAAGCCCAGGGCCAGCCCGACGCAGATCCGCTCGCGAATTTCGATGACTCTTCTTCTCAATGGATAGCCGTCAAGAATGTGCCCCTCACCATGCGACGCTTACCGCGCAGCGCCGATTCGAAGTAACTGGAGAGCTCATGCGCAAGCCACGTCCGAATGCGTACAACCCCGCTCAGGCGCTTTTTCTAATCAGCAACGACCGCAGCGGATCTCCACTGAGCTGCCCTTCGTGCGCTGGATCAATTGAGCGCGATCCGCACCAGATTCCTCCGCCCCCCTATACGCACGTTACTCTCCGCTGCAAGAGCTGCGGACGTTCGGCGCACTACGTCGCAGGGGCGGCCTAGCGACACGGTCTGTTGCACAAAACTTGCCCTCCTCTGTGAATGCCGGATGGATAATGCGTCACGCGGACGAGCATCCGGCGAAGCGACACACCCTCCTTACGGTCGCTAGCCTGTCGTAAACGCTTCACAGATTGCCCTGCGGGGGAGAGAGAGGATTAGTTCAATGGCACGCATCACTGGAACGGTCAAATGGTTCAACGACGCCAAGGGATTTGGCTTCATTTCACGCGAGGGTGGCCCGGACGTCTTTGTACACTTCAGCGCGATCGGTGGATCCGGTTTCAAATCTCTCGCTGAGGGCGATAAAGTTGAATTCGAGGTAGTTCAGGGTCAAAAGGGACCTCAGGCCGCCGACGTCACTAAAGCGAGCTGAACGCCTTCCATTGCATTCCAGGAAAGGCCCCGCCCAGCGGGGCTTTCTTGCATCTGCGGATCACAAGACTGGTTTTCCACAGGCGGCATTTGATTTGCCTTCATGCTCCTCAGAAAACGTGAAGGCGAAAAAACAAGGACCGCCTAGGACGCCTGCATGGCCATCAAAACGAGTGGGAGTTCGAAGGCGCTCTCTCGCTCCCAGCTCGCCGAGTACCAGCGGCAGCTCTCGGCGATCGAGGAAGGGGGCGGCGACGGGACTCTCGACTTCGGCCGCGAAAAAACGCTCAAGGTCTCCAACCTCGACAAGATCTTTTTCCCCATGGGGAAGTACACGAAGGGCGACGTGATGCGGTACTACACGCGCATCGCGGACTTCATTCTTCCGACGATCCAGGATCGCCCGCTCGTTCTGAAGCGATTCCCCAACGGAATAAACGGGGAGAGCTTCTACCAGCAGAAAGCTTCGGAGAATACGCCGCCCGAGGTCCGGGTCAAGGTGATAAAAACCGAGGGTGGAGAGAAGCTGCCTCGGATTGTCGGCGGAGATCTGCTCACACTGCTTTACACAATCCAGCTTGGCGCCATCTCCGTCGATCCATGGAATTCACGCGTTCAGGCACTGCAGTACGCGGACTACACGATCATCGATCTGGACCCCGGGCCGCGCGCGCGTTTCGCCCGAGTCGTTCAGGTCGCGCGCTGGGCCAAGGAAGTTATTGATGGATTCGGGCTCCACGCCGCAATCAAAACTTCCGGATCAACGGGGTTGCATATCTATCTACCGCTGCCGCCCAAGACACCCAATGAGGCGGCGACAATCGTCGCTCAGATGATCGCGACGAGGGTGGCGGAGGCACACCCGAAGGAGGCAACGATCGAGCGCTTCGTCAAAGCGCGCGAACCTGCAGCGGTTTACGTCGACTACCTGCAGAACATCCAGGGGAAAACCGTTGCAGGTGTCTATTGCATTCGCGCGAGGCCCAGGGCGACGGTCTCGACTCCGCTCAAGTGGACTGAGTTGACGGATGATCTTGATCCGCGCGACTTCCATCTCGGCAACGCGGCCGAGCGTTTTGAACAAGTTGGCAATATCTGGAACGAAGCGGTGAGGAAGAAGAATTCGCTTCGCGCGCTCGTTTAGAGCTTTCTAGCGGCCGCCATTTCCGACTTTGCGGAGTGGCAGCTCCATCTGTCCGCCTTCGCCTTCGCTATGCTTCGACACATCTCCGAAGATCGGATCGCTCGACTCGTCAACCATGTGAGTGAGCTTGTAATAAAAGTGGAGCGAGTGAATCGGAGCCATGAAGCTGCGGTTACCGGCGCGAGATATCGCGACGGCTTCCTCACGCACTCGGCGGGGTAGATCCCGCGCCGCCGGAAGTGCAAGAAGACGCTGTATCTCTGTGCTGTCTCGTGCTAGCAACGCTGCGCACAAACTGTCGAGATAAGCGAGCATAGGTACCGGACTCCCAGTTCAGGGTGTTCAGCCTTATGTACACATTGCAACTAATACACCGCGTACGCAAGAGGTTCCGGCGGCTAACCGGGTTGTCATGGGTCTCAGGGATAGAGAAAATCGAACCTCACACCCCGGTGTGGCCTACGCTTTTTCTTCGGTAAATACCGGAAAAGTTGAGCCGGCCTACCCCTGCCTTCACTGCGCCATTCGTCCATAGGTTCGACGAGCCAGGCAGCCTG
>JAYWBE010000249.1:0-1624 GCA_043781715.1 Gemmatimonadaceae bacterium | reverse complement strand
GGAAGATGAGAACTTCGGCGGATCCAGAAAAATCCTCGATCGTCAGCCGCGCGAACTCGGAGCCGGATTTCTTGCTCATCTGCCGCTTGATGTTCGTGATGACGACGGCAAGCGTCATCGGCTCCGGGCGCCACTTGCCCAGGTCACTGACAGTGTGCGTGGCGAAGATCTCCGCCTCGATGCGGAATCTCTCGAGCGGATGACCCGAGATGTAGAAGCCCAGGATCTCCTTCTCCTTCGCCAGACGCTCGGACTCGGTCCACGCCGGGATGTTGGGAAGGACGTGCGAGCTCCCGGCCTTCTGCGTCTCGCCCACTGGCGCGCCAAAGAGCGATACCTGCCCGGTAACAAAGTCTTCCTGCTTGAGCGAAGCCTCCCGGATGGCGAGATCGAGCGCCGAGGCGAGCTGCGCGCGGTGTCCTCCGAGCGAATCCATCGCTCCGGCATGTACGAGCGCATCGAGCACGCGCTTGTTGCAGACGCGGAGATCGATTCTCTCGCAGAGGTCGAATACCGACCGGAAAGGCCCGTCTTTCTTCCGCGCGGTGATGATCGAGTCGATGGCGGTGTGTCCGACGTTGCGAATTCCGCCAAGGCCGAAGCGGATCTTCGTCTCGCCGATCACGGTGAACTTGTAGCCGGATTCGTTGACATCCGGCGGCAGGATCTCGAGCCCCGGCTCCTTCGCGCCGGGCACGTGAAGCTGCCGCGCCTCGTTGATGTACTTGACGACGTTGTCCGTGTCGCCGATCTGCGACGACAGCAGCGCCGCCATGAAATCGGCCGGGAAGTGCGACTTGAGCCAGGCCGTGTGGTACGAGATGATCGAGTACGCCACGGAGTGGGACTTGTTGAAGCCGTAGCGGCCGAATGTCTCGATCTGGCTCGCGATCTCCTCGATGATCGCGTGGTCGTGTCCGCGCCCCACCGCCTTCTCGATGAACTTGCCCAACTCGGCGCGAATCAGCTCGGCGTCCTTCTTACCGACGGCTTTGCGCAGGACGTCCGCTTCGGCAAGCGAAATGCCCGCCAGCGTCTGCGCAATGCGCATCACCTGCTCCTGGTAGGTGATGACGCCGTACGTGGTCTCGAGAATCGGCTTGAGCTCGGGGAGAATGTAGGAGACCGGCTCCTCGCCGCGCTTCCGGCGCATGTACACCTTGTGCATTCCCGCGTCGAGCGGGCCCGGGCGCATCAACGCATTCGACGCCACCAGATCGTCGAACCGATCGGCGCGGATGCTCTTCAGCATGTCGGTCGCGAGCGGGGACTCGAACTGGAACACGCCGACGGTTCTGCCGGCGCGGAGCATCAGATACGTGTCGGCATCGTCGAGCGGAAGCGCGTCGAGGTCCGGCGCCGAGCCGGTGCGCTCGCGGATACCGCGCAGCGCGTCGCTGATGACGGTGAGCGTCGTGAGACCGAGGAAATCCATCTTGAGCATGCCCGCGTGCTCGAGCGCGTTCATGTCGTACTGTGTGACTACGACGGAATCCTCGTTGCCGTTGGACGATCCCGAGCCTTTCGATGCCTGGGTGCAGATCGGGACGTAGTCGTCGAGGGGCCCCGGCGCGATGACGACGCCGGCGGCGTGCACACCAGCGTGGCGCGAGAGGCCTTCCAG
>JAYWBE010000248.1:0-5271 GCA_043781715.1 Gemmatimonadaceae bacterium | reverse complement strand
GCGAGCGGCTGCTCACGCCCGGAGATCTGCAACGCGAGCTTGCCCGTCCCGAGCTGCTGGTGGCGTTCCAATCGCGGATCGAAGACGTCATCACGACGATCCTCACCTCGCGTGAGCCGCTCATCGACAAGGTTCCGCCCGCAGTGGTCACGGCACTTGAGGGCGCGATGACGTCCTACCTTCCGGTCGCGATGACAAAGCTCGGCGCGTTCCTCGGGCAGCCGACGACGCGACTCAAGCTGCGCACCGCTCTGCACGCAATGTTCAACCGCTTCGTCGAGGACATGCGCTTTCACGAGCGCGTGTTCGCGAAGCTGATGATGACGGAGAAAAAGTTCGACACGGTCCTCGACGCGATCGAGAACGATGGGGTCGAGCAGGTCGTGGGGCTGCTCGAGGAGCCCGAGATCAGGGACGAGATCTCCAAGGCGATCCACGACGCGATTCTCACCTACCTACAGCAGCCGATCTCCGATATCCTCGGCGACGTCGAAGCCAAGAAAGATCCAGAGGCGCCGAGGAGGCTCGCGGCGCAGGCGGCACCGGTAATCTGGGAGTGGGTGCACGACCAGCTTCCGGAGCTGATCAAGAAGCTTGACGTGCAGGCGATGGTCGAGCGCAAGGTGATGGCGTTCAGCGTAGACCGCGTCGAGGAAATTCTGCGCAACGTGATTCAGAACGAGCTGAATCTGATCATCACCACTGGTTACGTGCTGGGCGGGCTGATCGGAGTTTGCACCTTCGGCCTGCAGAAGCTGCTCGGCCTCTAGCTACTCCTTGAGCGTCACCTGCGCCGCGTCGATGATGTTCGGGTTCGCTCCCGCAGGAACGTCCACGTAGATGACGACCGGGCGACCGTGAATTTCCATGGTCGAGACCTGGAGTGTTCTTCCCGCCGCTGAATACTTCTTGACGAGATCGGTCGAGTTCTTCGCCGCCTTGGTCGAGTAGCGTGCCTCGACGGCCTGTCCGGCGATATGGAAGAACTCGCCTGCTTCCACCGGCGAGTCCCACACGGTGAGCCACACGATGCCCTGGCCCTGTGGAGTGTTCACGACCGCGTAGCGATCGCCGTCCCACCCTGTCGCGCCGCGCACGGCCTCGTTCTGGTCGTTCAGCTGCTGGAACAGGAAGAGCCGCGTCTCGAACTCACCGAGGTCGTTCTCGTATTCCTTCGTCGCGTTGGAGAGCGTGCCCAGCGCAACCAGCGTGGGATTGTCGCGCGTCAGGAAATACGCGGCTGGATGGATTATCTGCTCGGTGGATACCGGCATGTCCTTGTAGATGATCGAGCCCGGCTTCCGTTCCTTGTAGTTGCGATAGAACTCCGCGCCACTCAGATACGGGAAGATCAACGTCTCCTGGATTGTCCGCGGAGCGGATGCAAAAACCGGCTGCGAGCCCTGATTCTCGCGTATCATCTCCCTGATTCGGTCCCAGCCCCCCGGGAGGTTGATCGCGATGTTGGAGCCGCCCAGCATGATCGAGATCTGCTCGTAGACGGCCTGCCCCTCGAAGACGGACTGAGCCGCCGATAGCCGGTCGTTGTCGTCCCGAATCTTCTGAACGGAGTCGAGGCTTATGTACTGGTCCTGCAGCGCGTGCACGAGCTCGTGCGTGATCGTCAACGCCACCATGTCCTTCGGAGCTCCGTCGACGACGTAGAGCACCTTCGTGTGCGGGTCGTAGTACCCGACGATCTGCTCCTCCAGCAGGCTGGTGAGAAACGCCTGCAGCTTGAGCGTGTCGGGGATCATGCCGAACAGCTTGTACGCCGCCTCCTGGCCTGCTATGTCGTGCACGGCCAACGAGTCGGTGAATTGCTTCGTCACAAATTCGCGCACCTGCTCCTTCGAGCGCGTTTCGACCTTTGGCGGCGTCTTGAACGTGAGCCCCACCGCCTTCTCGATCATTGGTACCGCTTCCCCGACTTCCGCGGCGTACGGGCCTTCGTATTTCGGCTTCTGGCTTTCACAGGCGGACACCAGCGTCAGAAGCGCGCCGCAGGCCAGAACAAGACTTCGTTTAAGGTAAACGCTCATTGCACACAGATTAGAGGAGAGCTACGAGCTGTTACGACCGCTTCATAGGCCGGAGACGCGCAGATACCACGCGATGATCGCGTCTCCGTGGAGCAGGGCGACGAGCGCAGCGGGCGCAAGAAAGACGCCGAAAGGAAGCTCACGCTTGCGCCATCCTCCCCCCGTTTCGAGTGCGAGCTCCGTCTGCCCCTTGTCGTCGGCGAGTCCGCGCGCCGATAGTGGGTACACGATAGCAAGCAAGACTATCGGAGCGAGCACGGCGGCGATGAAGATCGTGAGCAGCGACCGCGCCGGGCCGACAGCCGCGCCCACGACAGCCATGAGCGTCACGTCGCCAAACCCCATCGCCGGACGCTTCAGCCACACTTCGCCGAGCCATCCGACGATCGAGATCGCGCCGGCGCCGACGCACATCCCGAGAATCGCTTCCCATGGACCGGCAAACGGCTCGGCTTGCCCGAGGTAAAGTGCGACAAACGACGTCAGGAGCACGAAGAACAACCCGAAAACCGTGAAGCCGTCGGGAATCAGAAAGTGCTTCGCGTCGGTTATCGCGATCCCGAGGAGTACCGTCGCGAAGACTGCTGCCCGGAAGGCTGTGAACGACATTCCGAGGTGGCCATAGGCGTCGAGCCAGATCAATCCCACCAAGAGCTCGACGATCGGATACTGGATCGAAATGCGCTCGCGGCAGTTGCTGCACTTGCCGCGCAACACCAGCCAGCTCACGATTGGGATGTTCTCGCTCGCCTTGATCCCGTGACCGCATTTGGGACACCTCGACCTCGGCTTCACGACGGAGAGGCCCTCCGGCCAGCGTCCAATGCAGACGTTGAGGAACGAGCCGATGGCGGCTCCGACCGCGAACACGTAAGTGCCTTCAAGAATTTCGATCATGATCGAAGCTGATAGAGAATGATTCCCGTCGCAACCGCGACGTTGAGGGACTCGACGTTGCCGGCGATGGGAAGTGAAACCGTTCGTTGCGCTTTCGCGCGGAGCGCCGGAGACAGGCCGGATCCTTCGTTTCCAACGGCGATCGCGAGTCGCGTCGGAGCGCCCGCCTTCTCCAGCGCGCTCCCGCTCGCGTCGGTCGCCCAAAGTTCGATCTCTTTGCGCTGGAGGAAGCTCAGGAGATCGTCAGTGCCCGCGTGAAACGCCGGGTGCTGAAACTGCGCGCCCATCGAGCTCCTGATCACCTTGGGGTTCCACAGATCGACCGTGCCCGGCAGCGCGATCGTCGCCGTGGCGCCGAGTGCCGCCGCGGTGCGGACGATGGTGCCCGCGTTGCCGGGGTCCCGCACCCCGTCAAGGATGATCAAGCGGCACACTCCCGCGACATCTAGTGTATCAAGTGAGCGCTCGGGAACTTCTCCGATCGCGATGATGCCCTGCGGCGACTCGGTTTCGGCGGCGGACCGGAAGTCTTTTTCGGAGACCTCGGTCACCTCGATGCCGGATTCGTCGAGAGTCTTTCGCAAAGCCTGGCCTCGGGGAGCGTCGGCGAGCTGGGGAGCAACCAGCGCGCCGCGAACCGCGAGGCCCGAGCGGAGCAGCTCTTCGACCGAGCGTACACCCTCGGCCACGAAGAGCGAGTGCTTTTCGCGCGCCTTTCTGCGCCCGAGATCGCGCGCCAGTGTCAGGAGTTTCACGTCTTGGTTTTGCAGGGCTCAGCTGGAATAGGACTTGCCTCCGCGTCTCATTTGGAATCTCATTGCTGGAGTATCAATGAAGCGAATTGTCATAGGTATTGCGATTACCTGCTCCCTGACTGCGTGCGCCATTTCGCAGCAGCAGGAAGTGCAGATGGGACAGGAATATGCGCAACAGATCAACGCGCAACTACCGATCGTCCAGGATCCGGAGATCAATCGCTATATCAACGTCCTGGGAGACTCGATTGCCCGGCTCACGAGCCGCCGTGATCTCGACTGGCAATTCTTCATCGTCGACTCCAAGGAAGTAAACGCTTTCGCGGTGCCCGGCGGCTTCGTGTACGTGAATCGCGGCCTCATCGAGCGTGCAGACCAGATGGATGAGCTCGCGGGCGTTCTGGGTCACGAGATCGGACACGTGGTGAGGCGTCACACGGTGAAGCAGATGGAGAAGGCGCAGGGAGCAAACGTCGGCGTGACTCTGGCGTGCGTTCTCACGAGCATTTGCAACACCCAGGCTGCCGGCGCGGCCATCAATGTCCTCGGCGGCGCGGTGTTCGCGCGGTTCAGTCGGCAGGACGAGTCCGAAGCGGATCAGGAAGGGTTCAATAACACTGTGCGAGCCGGAATCAGTCCGGTCGGAATGGTGACCATGTTCCGGAAGCTGCTCGAGGAGCGGAAAAGCCATCCTGGCGCTGTCGAATCGATGTTCCTCACGCACCCCCTTGAAGAGGACCGCATTCAGGCGGTTCAGGCGCGTATCAATCAGCTCCCGCCCAGCACGCTCGCATCACTCGGCTCCGATACCCGCAACTTCCACTCGTTTAAGGCGAGAATTCTGTCGTTGCCGCCGTCGCCACCTCCGCGCCAGCTCCAGTAGCCGCTCTCCGTTTGCCGGTTGATGATGCGCCGTAATCTGTCGCGGCGCATCTTTCGTTTATGAAGATTGCGCTCACCATCGCGGGCTCCGACTCGGGCGGCGGAGCCGGGATCCAGGCCGACCTGAAGACATTTCAGAGATTCGGCGTGTTCGGGACGTCCGCGATCACCGCCATCACAGCGCAGAACACCCGAGGTGTCAGCAGTTGGGACGCGGTCTCGCCGGCAATGGTCCGCGCGCAGATCGATGCCATAGCGGAGGATCTCTTCCCGGGCGCGTTCAAGACCGGGATGCTCGCGAGCGCGGCAGTCGCGTCGATCGTCGCCGCGGCGATCCGCGACCACAAGCTCCACAACTACGTCCTCGATCCGGTGATGGTCTCGACGTCGGGCGATGTGCTGTTCGAGCCTGACACAATCGACGTGATCCGGCGCGAGCTCATTCCGCGGGCGGCTCTCGTTACGCCGAACATCCACGAAGCGGCGATTCTCACCGGCGAGGAGATCGACGATGAGGATTCCATGGCGCACGCCGCCGAAGTGCTGGTGAACGACTTGGGAGCGCAAGCCGCGCTCATCAAGGGCGGTCACCTTGATTCGGGCAACAGAGTCGTGGACATGCTCTACGATGGAGATGTCCGCACATTTCGCGGACAGCGCCTCGACACGACGAGCACCCATGGAACCGGCTGCAC
>JAYWBE010000247.1:0-15296 GCA_043781715.1 Gemmatimonadaceae bacterium | reverse complement strand
CTGCCAGCACGAGGTATCGAAACACGCGGTGACTTAACATCGTACACCACCTCGGTGAGAGACTTTAGGTTTCCTAAGCTCAACCGTGGCATAGCGCGTGCCCCCTCTAACCCCTTCATTTACAAGGGCTTAAGATTCCAGGACCTCACAGCTGGTCCGTATTGGTCTAACATTCCATTGCAAAAAGAAACATTCCTTTATCGGGGTTTCTTCGGGATTCAATCGCCAGCGCCTGACGCGAAAATTGCCATGCGCTGGGGTGTGGGCCTGCCCGGAATATCAGCTGTTTCCGCCCAACTGAGGAATGTCCCCAGGAGCTCAGGGTCGAATTGGCCGGTTGAAGCCCGCATGATCTCCGCTGCGCGGGCGTGGGTCAGTCCGGGCCGGTATGACCGGGTCGTGGTGAGGGCGTCGTAGACGTCAGCGACGCAAAGGATCCGGGCGGCGAAAGGAATGTCCTCGCCACTCAGTCCGTCAGGGTAGCCGGCGCCATCCCACCGCTCGTGATGGTTGCGAATGATCGCGCCGATGTCGCCGGGAAAGTCGATGTCCGCCACGAGCTCGAGCCCGGCCTCCGGGTGGCGTTTCATAATCGCCCATTCCTCGTCGGTGAGCTTGCCCGGTTTGTTCAGGACCTCAGTGGGGACGATGATCTTCCCGATATCGTGCAGCAGCGCGCCGATCCGGAACCAGAACAGCGATCGCGAATTGAATCCGGCGCTGTCGGCTAGCACGCAAGCGAAGAATGCGACGCGCTCGCAGTGGCCTTGCGTGTAGCGGTCCTTGCTTTCGATCGAATCACCCCACTGTTTCGCCATTTCCAGGAAGCGCGATTCGAGCGCGCCGTTTCTCTTCTCCACCTGCGCGACTCGATGCTGTGCCTTGAGCTGGGTGTAGAGCGAGTGGGCCTCGTTGAGCCGTTGGAGCATGTCGCGATGCCGCTTTTGCGCCCAATAGACTTCAGCTAGCTGCTCCGACACATCCGCTCGCAGCAGCATATCGCCGCTTTCCAGCGCATGCTGTTCCGCCTTGAGCAAATTATCGGCGGCTTGCGCGAAATCGCCGCGCTCCCGGGCGATGACGCCGACGTGCCGGAAAACTTCGCCACGCCAGGGGGCCGCGTCGTCAGCAGCCACGGCCAGCAGCGCGTGGCATTGTGTCAGCGCTTCGTCGTAGCGTCGCCCGGCGATGTAGAGCTGCACTTTGTTGACGGCGAGATCGAGCTGGCGCGCGTGATCACCGTCCTCCTCGAATGCGCGAGCGGCCTCGTTGTAGGCCTTCTCCGCGTCGGACAGCTCGCCCAGCTCCATGTATGCAAGCGCGATGTTGTTCAGCACCTGCGCTTCATGATTGCGCATCCCCAGCGTCTGGTATCCGAGATGACTCAATCGAAACGCCTCGAGCGCGCCGCGCAGGTCACCGCGGATCATCGCGACGGTGCCGAGGTTCTGGTCGATCATGGCGATGAGCGCGGCGTCGCCGGCGAGCTCCGCCTTGTCGCGCGCTGCGGCGTAGATCGTCGCCGCCTGATCCAGGTCGCCCGCGACCTGATAGACAATCCCCACGACGTTGAGAGCCTGGGCAACCGCCGGCGGAGAGCCGACGATATCCGCGGACGCAACGGCCGCTTCGAGGACGTCGAGCGCGGCTCCCCGGTTGCCTTGCTCGAGATAGGCGCGGCCGAGCCATCTGAGCGCGGCGAGACGAGTCGTGGCCATTGTATCGGGATCCCGCACGAGACTCTCGTACACCGCGCATGCATCGGCCCAGCGTCCATCCCGCTCGGCGTTCTTCGCGCGATCGATGCTTTCTCTGACGGCGGAGGATTCCACCGCCTTCAATTCGACTGTGTGTCTTTGGTTGCTCATGACGGCGCGACGACGGTCCCGAAGAGCGCCATGTCGCGCGACTTCCCGAATAAGGAATCTCCGGCCAGCGCTAGGGAGACGAGGAAGCGCTTGCCGGAGTCACCCCCACCGCGCTCACCGCGCGCCGAAGGGGACGGACCGACTATCGTCAGCCGGGTAGTTGGTCCAGCTGAGCCTCGACCTCGGCTATCTCGTGGCTGGCGCCGATTGCCTGATAGGAATCGACCGCTTCCCGCCACGCGGAACGCGCGGCTCCGGGGTTCCCCACGGCGCGCGAGATCTCGCCCAGCTCGCGAAGCATCTCGGCATGGAGGAGGCGATCTTCCGCGCCCTCCGCCTCGAAGATCGCGATGCGAAGGGTGGCGATGCTCTTGTCCAGCGCGCCGCGCTTGCGCTCGATAGCCGCGCGAATCTTGAGTGCGCCGGCGGCGCTCAGATGATCGCCGCGCCGTTGTGCCTGCTCGAGCGCGATCGCGCAGAATTTGTCCGCGGTATCGAGCCGCCCGAGTCCCATCCAGACCTCGGCGAGGTTGAGCGTAGTAACGTTCTCGACGACGGCGTCGCCTCGATTCACAGCGATGGCGCGTCCACGCTCGAGGTGTCCGCGCGCTTCGCTGAAGTTTTTGATCTTGGTGTGGAGGATTCCCAGGTTGTTGAGAACCCACGACATGGGCTCCGCATCACCCGCTACTTCGAACGCGCCGAGGCTGCGGGAGTAGAACGCGGCAGCCAGGCCGAAATCGCCGCGCATGCTCGCCAGCACCCCACGATTCTGCTCGATCATTCCGAGAAGTCTCGAGTCCCGGGCTCTCTCGGCGAACTCTGCCGCCTGGGCGTAGAGCCGCTCGGTCTCCTTTTGATCGCCGCGGCGCTGAGCGATCGTGCCCAGACAGTTGAGAGCGTGTGCCACTGCCGCCTCGGAGCCGATGAGTGTCGCCTTCTCCAGGCTCTTCGTGTAACATCGGAAAGCGGACTCGGTTTCGCCTTTCTCTCTCAGCAGTGTCCCTTTCCAGCGCAGCACTTCCGGCAGGAACGGATCGAGGCTGCACTCCTCGAACTGGGCCAACGCGTCGTCGTAGAGACTCTGAGCCTTGGAAGTCTCCTGGTGCTGCTCCGCTACCCGTGCCATGTCGACCAGGACGCGGGCGCGCTCTATGTCATCTGATTTCTGCATGCACCGCGGCCGGGTTCAGGAAAGTCATGACCGTTCGGAAACGATTTTGTGACTCGGCTTGCTATCAACCTGAAGCGAGCATGTAGCGCGAGAAGTGTCTGATGACCCAGACCTGCGCCTCGGGAAGGAGCGGCGAGTGAGGCGAAAAAATCGTTGTAGATGGCTCGATCTCCAGAGCTTTCACGGTGCCACCGAGGTTCAGCTTGTCGTCCGCGATGTAGGCGGCGTAAAGCTGGCTTTGCAGCGGCGCGCCGGAAACGGCGGTCGTGGCGAGCAGCTGCGTGACGGTTACGTCCTTGAGGAACCTGGTTCCGGAGGGCTCCATTTTGTAGGCGACGTACTTGTCGTCAGACGTCACCGTGATCTTGATCGGGTTCGATACGGCGCCCGCCGGAAAGGAAATGGTCAGACCGGTTTCGGGGATCGAGATCGTTCCACCCGATTGATCGATGGTTTTCGAGACCGTGACGACTTTCTGCTTCTTGTTCTTCCACCAGAGGGCTTTGAGCTTGAGATGGGTAGCGTCGGCTACGGCGCCGGTGAGGCCATGGGCGACAAAATGCGCGCCTGCCGGTGCGGCAATCGTTTCTGCGGGTGCGATTGGGGCGGATATCCCGGCCTCGGAGCACGACGCAATGAGGAAGGCGCCGACGACTACGGCGAGCGAACGAGCGAGACCGGATCGGAGCATCTAACCGTCTTTGGCTGAGGGTGGGAGAGAAGACGGTCGCCCTAAGGCAACGGTTATGCCCCTCAGGAAGTCATTGCCAGATAAAGACTTGCAAGAATGAGCCTTACCAAGCTCATCAATAACGGTGCAACGTTTTGTTGCACCAGGATCGTTTCGTTACATGGGTTGGATTGGGGGTACGCGGTCCAAGTCGCGGTGGGAGCCCAGCTGGTCGAACTCGAACCAAGGGAAGAAATGTGGAGCAAGTCGGCGTCTCAGGCGTATTAATTGTGATGTTGGATCGCTTTCCTTTCATTGCCACCGCTCACGGGCGACGCGCGCCCGGACTGGCGTGAAACCTGTAGCCCCTACATTGTGTCCTATAGTTACACCCTTTAGCCACACAATCGCATGTCAATTGGAACTCAGAGAGCGCGGCTCTTCGTAGCTGCCATCACCGCCTTCGCGGGCGGACTAATCGTCGCATCCGGTCTTAACTGGACCAAGCTCGGATTCGCGCAGACTCGTCCCGTGGCGGCAGTCGTCCAGCCGATTGCCGAAGCCAGCAACGCATTCGTTGCGATCGCGAACAACGTCACGCCCGCGGTCGTCTCGATTGAAGTAATCAGCAAGCCCAAGACCGGCACGAGCTCACAGCGCGGACGCGCACAGCAACTTCCCCAAGGCGTTCCGCCGGGTATGGAAGATTTCTTCCGGCAGTTCGACGTCCCGCAGCAACAGCGTCCGATGCGCGGCCAGGGCTCAGGCTTTATCGTGACGTCGAACGGATACATCCTCACCAACAATCACGTCGTCACCAACTCCGATCGTGAGACGATCGCCGACAAGGTGACGGTGAAAATGCTCGACCACCGCGTCTTCACGGCCAAGGTCGTCGGGCACGATCGCACGACTGACGTCGCCGTGATCAAGATCGATGGCAGCAACTTCCCCACCGTTTCGCTCGGCAACGACGTGACGTCGCGGATCGGCGAGTGGGTACTCGCGATCGGCAATCCGCTCGGACTCGAGAACACGGTGACGGCGGGAATCATCAGCGCCAAGGGCCGCAGCCTCGCCGAGCTGATGAATCCGAACGGGACGAATCAGTACGCGATCAGCGATCTGATTCAGACCGACGCCGCGATCAACCCGGGCAACTCGGGTGGTCCGCTGGTCAACTCTCGTGGCGAAGTGATCGGAATCAACAGCGCGATAGCGAGCCCGACCGGCTACAACGCCGGCTATGGCTTCGCCATTCCAGTCACCCTCGCCAAGCGCGTGATGGACCAGCTCATCGCCAACGGACGCGTGCGCGTTCCGGCGCTGGGCATTGGCATTGACGATGTGAGCCCCGAGGACGCCGCGGTCGCGGGCGTGAAGGACATTCGTGGCGTGATGGTTCGCAACTTCCCGACGGAGGACACTCCGGCGAAGAAAGCCGGCCTGCAGCCGGGTGACGTCATCATCACTGCGGACGGCCAGCCGGTCGACCGCGTCAGCACGCTTCAGAGAATCGTTCGCAACCACAATCCTGGTGAGACGATCGAGATCGAGGCGATGCGTTACGGACAGCGTAAGACGTTCCGCGTGACGCTGATGGAGGCCAAGACAGATCAAGAGGTCGCAAGCGCTTCGGCTCCGGCTCCGGCCGCCGGCGGCGGAATGCTGCACCCGGCTCTCGGGATCTCCGTCGCGCCGGTGAGTCCGGAGATCGCGGCACAGGCGAGACTTGCCACGCCAGTGCGCGGCGTCCTCGTGTCGGATGTCACACCGGGTGGACCCGCGGACGAAAAGCTCGCGCGAAACGATGTGATCACCGAGGTGCTGTATCCGGCGCCGCGGCGCGCGATCAACACGCCGGCAGAATTGCAGCAGGTGCTAAGCCGGCTCAAGGACGGCGATTACGTCAGCCTAAGCGTCTACTCGCTGGATGACCGGCAGCACGCGCCGAGAATCGTGAATCTGCAGATAGGCAAGTAAAGCAGCATTTTGCTGAGCGAAAAAGCCCCCGCGGATTGCGCGGGGGCTTTTCTTTTGGCGGCGGACGAACCAAGCTGGAGCTTCGCCGAAGGCAACCGTTCTCTGCGTGACGCCGGAAGGAGCTTTCACACGATCAGGAGGCGCTGCTATCTTTTGATCGCGAGCGCGGAAGTGGCGGAATTTGGTAGACGCGCTGGACTTAGGATCCAGTGGAGCAATCCGTGGGGGTTCGAGTCCCCCCTTTCGCATGACGTTGTGTCAGATGGGACGCGGGCAGCGGCGGTCGGGAGCATCAGCGCCTTAGCTTCTTGAGGGCCGAGTGAAGCGTCCCAGGAAGTCGCTCCAGCCCTTCCCGCTCGTCATCCACGACTGTTGGTTTGCGGCACGAAGTCTCGCCTCTGTCAGGCCAACAGTGCGACGAGCGCGCGGTTTGGCGCCTGGATCAGGCTCGTTGATCTTGGCCAGGGTTTTTTCTTTCTTGAGCTCGGTTGCACCCGCGTCCCGGACATCCCGTGAACCGAATAGCCTTTCTCTCAGAGTTTTTTTCATAACTGTGTTTGGTGGTTGAGTGTCAGGCGGATGCCGTCGTCACCTGGGGAGACGATTCATCGGGCAACTCGGCAATTGCAACTGAGGAGTCTTTCACGAGCGCCTTGCGAAGGAAAGGCGTCGCCAGTAGCGCCGGGATGCTGCCTCGAGTCGAGGCGGATCGGGCGTGCGGGCTGGTGGGAAGTCCCGCGCGTCACATACCCAATGGTTCAAGGTCACCGGTTCGTCACACAATAGCAATGCCAACCAACACCGCGGTTTCTTCCTTAGACGCAGTCGCATGCTTACTTTTGGCGGGATCTTCCACAAATGCTGGAATCGGCCGTTACGATCCAGTGAAGCAATCCGTGGGCGTTCGAGTCCCCAGGTTCCCTTGGCGCAGTGTGATCTTCCTGAACGAGACCGATTATGAAGAGAAAAAACGAGATCCCCGACTTCTCGAAGAAAAAGAAGGGGCCGCAGCCTAGCTCGGTATCGGACCCCACAAAACTCCAGCCGCTTGCGGCCCCTCCAGCGCCGCCGGTGAGAGCGGGAAAGCCCCCCGCCACCTCGATGAAATCTGGACGCCGAGGATCGTAGTCGGGCCGCCGCCGGCCATCAAGGCGATTTCGTCATGCGCAACTTCCGCTTCGCTGACGGCTCGGTGTTGTGAAGCCTCCAGAGCTCGCAATCGTAGAGCGACTGATCAGGCGCGTGCCGCGAGGGCGATTCGTGCTGCTGCCGATTTCTGACAGGACGCGCGGGCACGGAACTCATTCGTTGCCGGCGATCTGGAAGCCGTATCTCGCGGAGTTTCTCCAGTCGCTGACCCACTGACTCAACAAAAAAAAGGCCGGCCCACCTGCCCGAGCTTGCCCGCTCCAATTCTTCCCGCTTTGGGTCGGCTTCGCCTCCACCGCGCGCTCGTTGCTATTCTGCTTCGAGATTGATCCTCGCTTCGGCGAGGTCGGTGAGGAGATGGTCCGTCTCGCCTTCCTCGTCGAGGGTTCGCTGGAGCATCTGCGCCTGCGATTCGTAGCCGAGCTGCCTCGCGTAGGTTCGAACGGTCCCGTAGCCGGCCATCTCGTAGTGCTCGATGTGCTGCGCCGCGGCAATCAGCCCCGCGTCCAGAACATCGTCGTCCGACCGCTTTTCGATCAGTTCAGCGCCTTCTTCGATCAGCCCCGCCATCCCTACGCATCTCTTCCCACGCGGAGTCGCGCCCAGCTCCGCACAGACCAGCTCGAGGCGCTTTACATGCTCTACGGTCTGCTGGAGGTGGGTTTTAAAGGCGGCTCTCAGCTCGGGGTGTTTCGTCGCCTTGATCATCTTCGGAAGCGCCTGCACCAACTGCTTCTCGGCGCTGTAAAGGTCTTTCAGCTCGGCGACGTAAAGGTCCCTGAGGGTATCTAGCTCCATTGTCTGTCTCTGTACGAAGGTTGGCCGCCACCGATTTCCCTCGCGGCGGGAAAAGCAATATACCCTTGCCCTCTGCGGTCTTCCCTGCCCTTGAGGTGGCAGCCTGATTTTGCGCTGCGAAACACGGGTAAATTGGCGAATCGGGGTCCTTGCAACTCTGTTATATTGCGGCCATGAAGATCGAGTTCACATCCCGCGCGTCCGAGGGAGTCGAGCGCCACATTCAGGTGTCGGTGCCCCCGGAGGCGGTGAAGGATGCAGAAGACAAGGCCGCGAAGCGGTATGCCTCGACGGTCCGACTTCCCGGTTTCAGACCCGGTAAGGCCCCTGCGACCGTAATCCGGAAGAAGTTTGGTGACGCGATCAGACAGGAAGCGCTGGAGGCGATCGTTCGCGAAGCCTACGAGGAGTTCGTGGAGAAGGAGAGCATCAAGGTCGCGGCGCAGCCCCACGTCCACGATCTCAAGTTCGAAGAGGGCAAGCCGCTCACCTTCGAGCTGCACCTCGAAGTCAGGCCCACGATCGACCTCGCCCGGACGAACGGCTTTCGCATTCAGCGTCCCGCGGCGACGGTCACCGAAGAGCAGCTCGTTCAGCAGCTCGAGCATATCCGCGACGAGAAGGCGACCTGGACGCCGGTCGTTGAGAAGCCGCAGCCCGGCGACATGGTGAACGTGCAGATAGCGACGGGTGCGGAAGCGGGCGAGGGAAAGAGCTACCCGCTCGTCCTGGGCGCCGGCCAGGCAATTCCCGGAATCGAAGAGCTGGTCATGGAAGCCGCGCCCGGCGAGACCGTGGAGCGCCCGGTCAAGTGGCCCGACGATTTTCCGGACGAAGCGCAGCGTGGACAGACGAAGACCGTACGCATCACGCTCAATGAAGTGAAACGGAAGTCCGCGCCTCCGATCGACGACGCTCTAGCGCGCGAAGTCGGTGATTTCGAGTCGCTCGACGCTCTCAAGAAGGCCGTGCGGACCGACATGGAGCGCCACGCGGAGCACGAGGTCGAAGCCGGCGTGAGGCAGCAGCTGATCGATCAGATCATCGCCGCCAATACGTTCGACGTTCCCAAGAGCTGGGTCCAGCAGTTCGTGCAAAACTACGCTGAAGCCTACAAGGTTCCGGCGGACCAGCGGGAACAGCTCTCCGGAGAATTCCGTTCGATGGCGGAGCGGCAAATCAGGCGCGATCTCGTGATCGAGACCATCGCGGAGAAGGAAGGATTGACCGCGACGGAAAAGGATCTGGACGACCGCATTGCAGAGCAAGCTGAAAAGAGAGGGGCGAATCCCGGCCAGATCTACGCTCAGCTGGAAAAGACCGGGCGGTTGAAGGAAATGGAGCGCAGCATCACCGAAGACAAAGTGTTCAAGTGGCTGCTGGCCAGAAACGATGTATCGACTAATGCCTAAACGGGAAGACGAAGAACCAATGCCGACGATCTACACGCCGTACGTCATCGAGCGCTCGAGCCGCGGCGAGCGCACCTACGATGTTTTCTCCCGGCTTCTCATGGACCGGATCATTTTCCTTGGCACGCCGATCAACGACGACGTCGCCAACATTGTGATCGCGCAGCTCCTCTTCCTCGAGTCGGATAACCCCGAGCGGGACATCCACATCTACATCAACTCGCCGGGCGGCAGCGTTTCTGCCGGCCTCGCGATCTACGACACGATGCAGTTCCTCAAGTCGCCGGTGAACACCAACTGCATGGGGCTCGCGGCGAGCATGGGCGCGTTCCTGCTGGCGGCAGGCCGTAAGGGCAAGAGATCCGCCCTTCCCCACGCCCGCATCATGATCCACCAGCCGTCCCAGGGCGGCGGTGGCGGAACGGCATCCGATATCGAGATCCAGGCAAGGGAGATTCTCCACCTGAGGTCGCAGATGAACACGCTCATGGCCAAGCACACGGGCCAGCCGGTCGAGCGCATCGAGCGCGACACCGATCGGGACCGGTTCATGTCGGCCGAGGAGGCAAAGGAGTACGGTTTGATTGACAACGTGATTTCGTACCGCGGAGAGATCGAGGAAGCGCTCAAACAGGCCTAATTGGGGGCTTCTGTTACTTGTGAAAATCTTCACGAGTCCTGCCCGCGTAGGCTTTTGCTTGACCGTTTTCGCGCCCGCTGTTAGGTATCTTTAGTCAGGCCTCGATGTCCGGATTCGCTGGGCAAGCATTCCTCGTTCCCCGTTGATCTATGTCCCAAGAGAAACATCTTCGCTGCTCGTTCTGCGGAAAGTCGAAAGACTCTGTCCGGAAGTTCATTTCCGGACCGTCTGTTTACATCTGCAACGAGTGCATTGCTCTCTGCAACGAGATTTTGGCGGAGGATGAGGAGCGCGAGGTAGCTGAGGCGATAACCCAGGTCCCTTCGCCGCAAGAGATCAAGGATGTTCTCGACCAGTACGTGATCGGGCAGGAGCAGGCGAAGAAGGCACTGGCCGTATCGGTATATAACCACTACAAGCGGATTAACTCCACGTCGCTCAAGGACGACGACGTCGAGCTCGATAAATCAAACATTCTGCTGATCGGGCCTACCGGCGTCGGTAAGACGTTGCTGGCACGCACGTTGGCCCGCATTCTCGACGTTCCCTTCACGATCGCGGACGCGACCACGCTCACAGAAGCGGGGTACGTCGGTGAGGACGTGGAGAACATCCTCGTTCGACTGCTCCAGGCCGGCGACTTCAACGTCGCCGAATGCGAGCGCGGCATCGTTTACATCGACGAGATCGACAAGATCGCCCGCAAGTCGGAAAACCCCAGCATCACGCGCGACGTTTCGGGCGAGGGCGTCCAACAGGCGCTGCTCAAGATTATCGAGGGAACCGTCGCTTCGGTTCCGCCGCAGGGCGGCCGCAAGCACCCGCAGCAGGAATACATCCAACTGAATACGAAGGATATCCTTTTTATCTGTGGGGGCGCCTTCGACGGGCTCGAGAAGATCATCGAGGCTCGTACCGGACGCCGCCAGATCGGGTTCAACGGCGCCGCTGCGCGGGACAAGAAGCTCGCACAGACCAAGATGTTCAGCGAAGTCGAGCCGGACGATCTGCTCCGCTATGGCCTGATTCCAGAGCTAGTGGGCCGCCTGCCGGTAACGGTTGCACTCGAGGGCCTCGATGAAGAGGCGCTGGTGCGGATTCTCAAGGAGCCCAAGAACGCCCTCACGAAGCAGTACGCCAAGCTGTTCGGACTCGAGGATGTGAAGATCACGTTCGACGAAGGGGCCCTCGTTGCGATCGCGGGCAAGGCGCTCAAGCGTGGCACTGGCGCGCGTGGCCTCCGCGCCATCCTCGAAGAGGTTCTCATGGAAGTGATGTTCGACCTTCCGAGCAGAGAGGATGTGGTCGAGGTGAAGGTGACGGAGTCGTGCATCGCGAATGGCACGCAGCCGCTGCTCGAGATCTCTCCGATGCGGAGAAAGAAGGAGGCGTAAACGCCTCCGCGTAGATAAGTGGTCTGCGCCCTTCGAGTCCGCCGCTAGATCGCATCGCTGCGCCCGTTGGGCGTCGAACTCGCACCTAGACACATCTTGCCACAGACTTTTCAGCGGGACAACGAGAGCATCCCCACGTCGGACCGGATCCCGGTCCTTCCCCTGCGGGATGTTGTCATTTTCCCCTACGTGGTCATTCCCCTCCTCGTTGGCCGTCCGGCGTCGCTTGCCGCCATCGAAGCCGCGCTCGCGGAGGACAAGATCATCCTGCTGGTCGCCCAGCGCGACGGCGAAAAGCAGGAGCCCGCCGCGGCTGACCTGCATCGGACGGGCGTCATCGGTCGGGTCGTTCAGGTATCGCGCCTTCCGACGGGCACAACGCGCGTCCTCGTCGAAGGAATCGCCCGCGCCCGCGTGACCCGCTACATCCCCGCCGGAAACGTCCTGAGGGCAGCCGCGGCGCCCTTCCCGTTCGAAGGGCCTGGTCCCCAGGACGTTGCGGAGACAGAAGCGCTGAGCCGGCGCGTGATGAACTCGTTCGAGGAGTACGTCAGCCTCCATCGCCGCATACCGGCCGAGATCGTCTCGATCATCCAGAGCACCGACTCCGCAGAGCGGCAGGCTTTCGGGGTTGCAGCCCACGTCGCGGTTCGGTTCGAGCTTCGGCAGTCGCTCCTCGAAGCCGACAATCTTCGAAGCCTGCTGGAGATGCTGGCGGAGCTGCTCTCGGGTGAGATCGAGCTGCTGCGGCTCGAGCGGAAGATCGACGACGACGTCCGCGGCGCGATGTTCCAGAACCAGCGCGAGTTCTACCTGCAGGAGCAGCTGCGGGTAATCCACCGCGAGCTGGGCGAGGAGGACAGCGACGATTTTGCGGTGCTCGAGGCCCAGATTCGAAAGAAGACACTTCCGCCCGTAGTTGAAGAAAGGACTCTGCGGGAACTGAGGAAGCTGCGGCGGATGCCGCCCATGTCTCCCGAGTTCACCGTCGCGCGCAACTTCGTCGACTGGATCGTTTCGATTCCGTGGACGGAGCGGACGGACGAAGTCCTCGACGTCGCTCGGGCGAGAGCGATTCTCGATGCGGATCACTACGGACTCGAAGAGGTGAAGGACCGCATCCTCGATTTCATCGCGGTTTTGTCGCTCGTCGGGCGGCTCGACGGACAGATTCTCTGCCTGGTAGGACCTCCCGGAGTCGGCAAGACGTCGCTCGGCCGCTCGATCGCGCGGGCGCTGAGCCGCAAGTTCGTGCGGATGGCGCTCGGTGGCGTCCGCGACGAGGCGGAGATTCGCGGACACCGGCGCACCTACATCGGCTCGATGCCGGGCCGCATCATTCAGGCAATGAGGCGCGCGGAAGTCGTCAATCCGGTGATCCTGCTCGATGAGGTCGACAAGCTGGGACAGGATTTCCGCGGGGATCCGGCGGCGGCGCTGCTCGAGGTCCTCGACCCCGAGCAGAACACGACGTTCAACGACAACTACCTCGAGGTGGACTACGATCTCTCGCAGGTGTTGTTCATCACGACCGCGAACTCGCTGGCCGGAATTCCCGAGCCCCTGCGCGACCGGATGGAGATCCTTCGCATCGCCGGCTATCTCGATCACGAGAAGCTCGCCATCGCGAGGCAGTACCTGCTGCCGAGGCAGATCGAAGCGAACGGCTTGAAGAAAGGAGAGGTCGTCCTCGAGCCGGACGTGTTGATGGCAATCATGCGCGGCTATACGCGCGAGGCCGGAGTGCGCGAGCTGGAGCGCCGCATCGCGCGGGTGTCCAGAAAGCTCGCGCGCAAACGCGCCGAAGTCGCATTCGGCGCGCTCGAGACGCAAACCGTCTCGGTCGCGGATCTGAAGGAGCTGCTCGGCGCTCCGCCGTTCGATCCGGACGATACGTCGCTCGACGACAAGATCGGCGTCGCGTCGGGTCTCGCCTACACTTCGGCGGGCGGTGAGGTGCTGGAAATTGAAGTCAGTGTCGTCAAAGGCCGTGGCAAGGTGCAGCTCACCGGAACGCTCGGCGACGTGATGAAGGAGTCCGCGAGCGCCGCTCTCTCATACGCGCGCGCGCGGGCGCGAGCGCTGGGCATCGAGTCGGAATTTTACCGGACCAGGGACATCCACATCCACATGCCGGCCGGCGCGACGCCAAAGGATGGTCCGTCTGCCGGAATCGCGATCGCCACGGCCGTGATCAGCGCGCTCACCGGCGTCCCGGTGCGCGGCGATGTCGCAATGACGGGAGAGATCACGCTGCGCGGACGCGTGCTCCCGATCGGCGGCCTCAAGGAAAAGTCGGTGGCAGCCCACCGCAACAAGGTGACGGATGTGATCATTCCACACGGCAACGCGCGCGACGTCGAGGAGCTGCCGGAGGAAGTGCGGGCGTCCGTCCGCTTTCATCCCGTGAAGACGATGGACGAAGTGCTGGCGCTGGCGCTGCGCCCGCAGCCGGCGGCGACGACGTCATCGGGCGAAGCGCTTTACGACACCGTCACGCACTAGATGGCGACAGACCCGGTTGGCGACAAGCTGGTCATCCGGAGCGTGGAGTTCATCGGGGGAATGGCCGAGCGTCATGGCTGGCGTCCCGAGTCATCGCTCCCCGAGGTCGCGTTCGCGGGACGCTCGAACGTCGGAAAATCCTCCCTTCTTAACACTCTCGTCCGCCGCAAATCGTTCGCGCGCGTGAGCCGGACACCGGGCCGCACCCGCGAGATCAACTTCTTCCGCATCAACAACGGCTTCGTTCTCGTAGATCTTCCAGGCTACGGGTACGCCCGGATTTCCAAAGAGAAGAAGTCCGAATGGAAGCCACTCATCGAGAGCTACCTGAGGCGAACGACTCAGCTGAAGGGTATAGTCCTGCTGCTGGACATCAGGCGCGACCCGAGCGATGATGATCGCGCGATGCTGGACTTTCTGGCGGAGATGGAAGTGCCCACGATTGTCGCGTTGACGAAGAAGGACAAGTTGAGCAAGGCAGCAGCGCTGGAGCGGGTCGCGGGGATCTCGCGCGCGCTGGCGCTCGCGAGCGAGCAGGTGATTCCGTTCAGCGCGCAGTCGGGCGAAGGGCGGACGGAGCTGCTGGAGGCGATCGCGGAGCTCGTGGAAGCCGTTCCGGAGGCGGACGCGCAGTGAGCGTGCGCCGGGCGCTTTGTGGAGTCGTCGCCGTGGTGGCTATCACGGCGTGCGCCGGCGGAGCGCCCACAGCCGCGGGCCAGTCGGGGACGCCCGCTCCGATCACCGATGACACGGTGGGCCGCGCTAGTGTTCCCGTCGGCTTCGGCACGCTGCGGCAGGACGATATCGCGATCAGGCTGGAGCTGCAGGGTCTGATTGTTCGCGCCATACCGCTCGATGAAAACCTCATCCGCCTGCTCACGCCTGATTCGTATCGCGCGCTGCGCGAGCTGCAGGAGAGCAACAAGGCGGCGATCGCCGCGGTGACTCGACGCACCGGCGGGCGATCTCCCGATCTCTGGTACGTGTCGTTCTACGGCGTCCAGCCCGACGTGCACTTCAGCCCGATGGAGCTCGTGATCACGAGCAGCGGGCGCGATTTTCGCGCGCTGGAGGTACTGCCGCTCAGCTCCGGGTTCGGCGAGCAGCGGTTAAAGCAGCGCGAGACGCAGAGCGCGATTTACCTGTTCGACGAGGCGATCGATCTCGATCAGCCGCTGACCGTGACGTTTCAGAACGTGCGTGACGACAGCTGGGAGCAGGTCCTCACGCGCGTGGAGCGGGAAAGGGCGCTCGTTCGCGCGAGAGCGTCGCGCCCGCCGTCGCAATAGCTGGTTTTTCCACGGGGAGAACATCAACTTTCCAGACATGCCCATCTATCCGCTGCGCAAGCTTCCCGCTCTTCCGATCGCCGGAATCGAATCACAGTGGCTCGAGAAGGTTGCCTCGGAGCTGAAATCCGGTTCCGACCGGGCCGTCCTCTGCCGGCGGACGCTGTGCGAGATCGCCTATCCGCAGTTCGCCTCGAGCTGGGAGACGGCGGTGGAAGACGCCAAGCTTCCGCTCGCGACCCGGCTGGCGCTCTCGGCGCTCGATCCTCGCAATGTGACGCTCGAGCCAGAGTACTACGCCGAGTGCGACGACGCGCGCTTCCAGAAGGTGAAGCCACTGCTCTGGCTCTGGTATTCCTTCGATCGCACCGTTGTGGGGGGACAGAACGTCGAGCTGGGAGTTCAGCTGAGGCG
>JAYWBE010000246.1:0-5272 GCA_043781715.1 Gemmatimonadaceae bacterium | reverse complement strand
CGACACGCGTCACTTCCGATGCGAAGGCGCTCAGCTGATCCACCATGATGTTGATGGTGTTCTTGAGCTCGAGAATCTCTCCCCGCGCATCGGCGGTGATCTTGCGCGACAGGTCACCGCGCGCGACTGCCGTCGTGACATCGGCGATGTTTCTCACCTGGCCGGTGAGGTTGCTCGCCATGAAGTTCACGTTGTCGGTGAGATCCTTCCACGTGCCCGCGACCTGCGGCACCTGCGCCTGTCCGCCGAGTCGTCCCTCGGTACCCACCTCACGCGCGACCCGCGTCACTTCCTCAGCGAACGTGCTCAGCTGATCCACCATCGTGTTGATGGTCTGCTTCAGCTCGAGAATCTCGCCTTTGACATCGACAGTGATCTTCCGCGACAAGTCGCCCTTCGCGACCGCGGTCGTCACGTCGGCGATGTTTCTGATCTGACCGGTGAGGTTTCCAGCGAGCGTGTTGACGTTGTCTGTCAGATCCTTCCACGTGCCGGCGATGCCAGGCACCGCGGCCTGTCCACCGAGCTTCCCTTCGGTTCCCACTTCTCTCGCGACTCGGGTGACTTCCGATGCGAACGCGCTCAACTGATCGACCATCGTGTTGATGGTGTTCTTGAGCGCGAGCGTCTCGCCGCGTGCTTCGACCGTGATCTTCTGGGAAAGATCTCCCTTGGCAACCGCGGTTGTAACCGCGGCAATGTTTCTCACCTGGCTGGTGAGATTTCCAGCGAGCGTGTTGACGTTGTCGGTCAGGTCCTTCCATGTGCCGGCGACGCCAGGCACCTCTGCCTGTCCACCCAGCTTGCCCTCGGTTCCCACTTCGCGCGCGACGCGCGTGACCTCGTTGGCGAACGAGCCGAGCTGGTCAACCATCGTGTTGACGGTGGTGCCGATGCGGAGGAACTCTCCCTGCACCGCCTTGCCGTCGATCTCCAGCACCATCTTCTGACCGAGATCTCCCTCGGCCACCGCCGTCAGCACGCGAGCTACTTCGGTCGTGGGCGAAGCGAGATCGGTGATGAGCGTATTGATTGACTCGACGGTGGAGCGCCAGCCACCGATGACGGGACCGATGGAAGCGCGATCGTTCATCTGGCCCTGGCGCCCGATGGTGGTGCTGACCCGCAGCATCTCCTCGGACAACCGCTCATTGAGCTTGGCGATTCCGTTGAACGCGTCCGCGATCTCTGAGAGCAGCGGATCTTCGGACATGGCGAGCCGGACCTCGAATTCACCGTCTCTCAGATCGCGCATGGCGTTGAGGAGGCGTCGGAGGTCCGCGTCCTTGGCTTTTCCGTCGGGGGTGAGTGCGCCCCCGTCGTGATCGCTGCCCCGTTTGGTTCCGGCAGCGCTGCCGCTTCCTTTACCGTTGCGTCCCTTGCCACCGTTTTTCCGGCGGGAGCCCGCATTCGAAGAGCGCTCGGAGCTTTCCTCCGCGACTGTCTCTTCCTCGATTGTATCACCAATCTCCACGACTTTACTCCTTGATGTGACTTCTCTTAGGCCCCACCGCTCGCAAGGTCCTTGAATCCCCGATTTGCCGGCGCGGGGCCGGTGGGGATCAGTTCTACTGTTCAAAAGCGGGGCCGTTCTTTCGGGGGGCCGGACCCGGTGTTATTCGGTGGTTGGGTTGACTTCGACGGGGTCGCCGAAGTGGATCTGACCCTCACACAGCACTCGCGCGTACACTCGACTCCATCCCGGGTGAAGCTTGTCCGCGATGCGGATGAATTTCCCATCGATGAACGACGCCCTGATCGTCTTGCAGGGGTTTGTGAACGACACGACCTCGAGAAGGACGTGGTCACCGAGCCGCAGCTGCGCCCCGGGGACGACCATATCCCAATCGACTCCCTCCACGGTCACGTTCTCGCCGGCGGTTCCGACGTCAATTGGGTGGCCTTCCGCCTGGAGCGAACGGATCCGTTCCAGTGAATACAGGCAAACCGCCCGTTCTGGTCCACCGTGGTGGATTGTGTCGTCCTGGGCGTCTCCTACGAGCCCTGATCGAGACACTTGGGCGCCACTAACGCGGCTTTTGGGGACTCCTCCGCTGGACACATTTATCGAAACGACCGTCCCGATTAGATGACTATCTAATCGGTCCGCCGACCCATCAGTTTTCACCGACACTCCTTCCTACCCCGGATTTGGGCGAACGCACTTCGGTCTTAGCCGCTTTTTCGCTGACAAGGAAGCCCACCGGAATTCCTCCGTTGCTCGTGCTGAACCTCGGCCGGAGGGGAAGCCGCATCTGCCCCGCCAGCACGGCGTCGGACGTCAGTATCCCGATTCTCCATCCACGCTTCGTTTTCAAGGCATTTCCCAGAGTCGCGTAGAGGTTGCGCAGATCTTCGCTCTCACCAACCCGCACTCCGTAGGGCGGGTTGGTGAGAATCCAACCCTCTCCATTCGCGACATCTTCGATCTTCGCGATAGACCCCGAGAGCGACTCCGCCGAAACCCGAATATCTCGAGCGACCCCCGCTCTCTCCGCGTTGTGCGTCGCGGCTCTGATTGCGCCGGCGTCGCGGTCGGCGCCGAGGATGTCCAGGGTCGGGTTGGTCACGGAGGCGCGGGCCTTCTCGATGATGTCGTTCCAGAGACCGCGGTCGAAAGTAGGCCACTGCATGAATTGAAAATCCCGCTCGAGCCCCGGCGCAATCCCGCGCGCGATGAGCGCCGCCTCGATCGGAATCGTGCCCGACCCGCACATCGGATCGAGCAGCGGCTCGCCTCGCCGCCCATCCCATCCGCTCGCCAGGACCATCGCCGCCGCCAGCGTTTCCCGAAGCGGCGCCTTTGCCACTTCCTTCCGGTATCCACGCCGGTGCAACAGCTCGCCCGAGCTGTCGGCACTGATCTCACAATGGTCGTGCACGATGCGCACGATGAAGAGCTGAGTGAGTCCTCGTGAAGGGCCGGCGCTCGTTCCCCCATCCCCTCCGTCATCTTCTCCGTCCACCCCGTACTCGTCGGTGACAGAGCTCCCCGCTCTCAACTCGATGTTGCTCGACGCCGCCCCCGCGATCGCGGAAAGCACGCGCTCCGCCACGGCGTCGGAATGGTACAGCTTCGACTTTCTGCACGTGACGCGCACTTCGACCGAGCCTTTCTCCGGAAGAAAATCCTGCCACGGCAATGTTTTCGATCTCCGCTCGAGCTCGTAAAAAGTGCTGGCGTGAAATTGCCCGAGTCTCACCACCACGCGGCTCGCGGTGCGCAGCCAGAGATTCGCCTGGTAGATACGATCCAGATCACCGTCGAACGCGACCCCTCCGATTTCCTGCCGCCCTCTCACGCCGAGTGACTTGAGCTCGCCCGCGGCAATCGACTCCAATCCCGGAGCGGTTGGCGCGAAGATCTGGAATCGCGGCGAGGGGGAAGGGGGCCGAGAGGAGGTAAGTGGCATCGTCGCTCAGCTTACCATGTCAGCTTCTTCGTGTCGAGCGGCGTGATGGACATCGCAGCCCTGAGCTGACAAGGGGGCGGAATACTTTGTGCCTGTGCTAGCGGGCGTGTCGAAACGAATAACGAGGGAGTCGGCTAGACAGCTGCTCCGCGATCGCTTTGGGCATCAGGATTTCAGGCTTGGCCAGTGGGCGCCGCTCAACGCCGTTCTTTCCGGCAAGGATGCCCTGGTAGTGATGCCGACCGGGAGCGGGAAGTCGCTGATTTACCAGTTGCCCGCCCTGCTGCTGCCCGGACTCACGGTTGTCGTCAGCCCGCTTATCGCCCTGATGAAGGACCAGCACGACAAGCTCTCCGCCCAGGGAGTGAGCTCCGTCGCGATGCATTCGCATCTCTCTAGCGCCGAGTCGCGGGAGGCGCACCGCCAGATTGCCGAAGGCGAAGGAGAAATTCTTTACCTCACTCCCGAGCGCTTCAAGGACCGCGCCTTCTTCGAGCATCTGCTCTCGCGCCCGATCAGTCTCTTCGTCGTCGACGAGGCGCATTGCGTGAGCCAGTGGGGACACGATTTCCGCCCCGACTATCTCTCGCTCGGAGCGATCTCCAAGAGACTTGGCCGCCCGCCGGTGCTCGCGCTCACCGCCACGGCGACGGCGCACGTCCAGGCCGACATCATCCGACAGCTCGGCATGATCGATCCTCATATCACAATCACGGGATTCGCCCGCCCGAATCTCCGCTTCGAGGTGGTTCGCACCGTCAACGACCAGATCAAGGACGCGATGCTCCGCCACGCTCTCCAGGAATTCGAGGGCTCGGGTGTGATTTACGTCGCGACGGTGAAAGAGGCCGAGCGGCTGAACGCGGAGCTGGCGGAGGAGTTCAGCGTCGGGATCTACCACGGCAAGCGGCCGGCGGCCGATCGCAAGGATGTTCAGGACCGCTTCATGGCGGGCGAGCTCAAGGCGATCATCGCCACCAACGCCTTCGGGCTCGGCATCGACAAGCAGGATCTGCGATGGGTGATCCACTACCATTTCCCGGGCTCGATCGAAGCGTACTACCAGGAAGCCGGCCGAGCGGGACGGGACGGCCAGCCCGCAATTTGTAAAGTGCTGTACCGCGTCGAGGACAAGCGGATACAGTCGTACTTTCTGGGCGGCAAGTATCCGGAGGTACAGGAGGCGGCGCAGGTCGCGCTGGCGCTCGAGAAGTATCCGCTCAAGACTCAGGTGCCGCTCGACGATATCGTCGAGCTCACGGGAATTCCTTCCCGCAAGGCAAAGATCGTTTTCGCGCTCCTCAAGCGTCACAGCCTCGTGCGCGAGCACCGCGGTGGAAAATGGGAGAGGCTCGGCGACAATCTTTGCGCCGTGGACCTGAGCGCGGATCTCCAGGACTACGAAGAGCGACGCGCGATGGATCAGGAGAAGCTCCGCACGATGATCCAGTTCTGCCAGACGACGCAGTGCCGGACGCGCTACATCCTCGAGCATTTCGGCGAGGAGATCGTGCCCGAGTGGAGCTGCCGCAACTGTGACGCGTGTGATGCCATGGAAAGTGTCGCGCTAATGGCCCGCGGCGCATAGCCTAGGATTCGATGCACCTTTCGTAGCACCAACAAAGTTTTGGTAGATTAGTGCGAATGCAGAACAGCCTTGCGGTAAAGATCCTCCGGGGCTCGGGGTTCCTGGTTCTCGCCCTCATCGCCTCCTTCGTGCCGCGAATGCTGGGTCTCCCCGAGAGCACCCAGGACAAGGCGAATATCGCGACCACGCTCGCCCTGTTCATGCAGGGCGTGATTTGGACCAACATCATCATCAGCCACTACGTCCAGCGGAATGTCCAGGTCCACGCCAC
>JAYWBE010000245.1:0-1630 GCA_043781715.1 Gemmatimonadaceae bacterium | reverse complement strand
AGCATTGTCGGCCGACGCGTGAAAACCGAAGGCGCGCCCTCTCATTTCCGGCTGGACCGAATCAGCCAGCAGGGCATCCCTGGCCGAGCTCCTGATTCCCTTGCCCACTCTGTCCGCCACACGAATGCCGAGGACAACGCCCGCCGATTGCGCCAGCGCGATAAACGGCCTCACCGCGGTCGCGATACCGTAGCCCCACACGACGAACGGTTTTCGCTTTCGGACTTTGTCCGACCACCAGCCGCTGGCGAGTTTCAGCAGCGCGGCGGTTGATTCGGCTGCACCCTCGATAGCGCCGATGAAGCTCGCGTTCGCGCCCAGAACTGTGCTGAGAAAAACTGGCAGCAGCGGATAAATCATCTCCGTTGCGACGTCGGTGAGGAAGCTTACTCCCGACAGCGCGAAGACATTCCGGCTCAGCTTTACGGCGCTATCCTCACTTCGGAGTTGTCGCCCACCGTCACGTGTCCTTCTACACCGTCGAGTACCGCCTCGTCGCCAACAAGCGAGTTCGAAAGCTTCGACCGCGTGATCGTCACGCCAGTTCCGATGATGGTATGACTCACCGTCGAACCATCGATCTTGCTGCCCTTTCCTATGGACACGTTGGGACCGACTGTCGAATTCCTGAGCGTTACGCCTTCCTCGATGTAAACAGGATCAATAATTGTCGAGCCATCGACGCTGTCGGGGCGCCGGGCACGGCCCTTTGTCAGCATCATCTGGTTGGTCTCCAGCATTGTGTCGATCTTGCCGGCATCATACCAACCTTCCACATCGATGACTTTGATCTTCGCGCCCTTCTCGATCATGTACTGGAACGCGTCGGTGAGGAAATACTCGCCCTGGTTCTTCGGCTGCTTCAGAACCCAGTCGATTCCCTCGAACAACAGCTTCCAGTTCCTCATGTAGTACAGCCCGATGTTGGCGCGCTTGGAGATCGGCGTCTTCGGCTTCTCGATGATCTTCGTCATGTTGCCGTCCTTGTCCGTCACGACGACGCCAAAGCGCTGGTAGTCCTCGACCTCCTTCACCCATATGATGCCGTCCGCGTCAACGCTCTTCACCTTGGAAAGATCCGCGTCGAAGATCGTATCCACAAAAATGATGAGAACCGGCTGGTCTACGTAGTCGCGCGCGAGCGCGATAGCACCCGCCGTCCCATCCTGCACCTTCTGCTCGATGAACACAGAGGGCACGTCAATCTCGGCGCGCGCGTACTCCTCGACCTTTTCCTTGAGATGGCCCGTGATGTAAATGATCTCTTCGACGTTGCCAAGCTTCTTCAGCTCGTCGAGCACGTACGACATCACCGGCTTGCCCGCGACCTTCATCATCGGCTTGGGCGTGAGATGGGTGTGCGGGCGAAGACGGGTTCCCTTCCCCGCCAGCGGGATGATCACTTTCATGGCTCGGTTGTCCCCTCTCGGCCGTATTTGTCGCTCAAACGGACGACGTCGTCGATTTCCGGCGTCGACACTTCCAGCACATCGCAGTCCGTCAGGGCGACCATCTGATGAATGGTCCCCGGTGTAATTCTGAATGATTCACCGACTTTCAGCCTCATGTCGTCGAGAATGTCGTCGCCCTCCCTCTGAACGCGATACACAATCTCGCCCGAAAGCAGGTG
>JAYWBE010000244.1:0-1634 GCA_043781715.1 Gemmatimonadaceae bacterium | reverse complement strand
TGACTATCCCGATGCGCTCGTGCAGATCGCGCATCTCGTCGCGTCCCCGCGGAGCGGCGACATCATTCTTTCAGCCGCGAGGGACTGGGATTACCGGGCCAGGTACGAGCCGATTCCACACGTCTCGTCGCACGGCGCGCTGCATCGAGAGCACATGCTCGTGCCATTGCTGTTGAACCGCCCGCCGGCCGGCGTACCCCGGCGCACAGTAGATGTGATGCCGAGCGCTCTGGTCGCGCTCGGCATCACCGTGCCGAAAACTCTGGACGGAGTCTCTTTCTTCTAGCCGGTGATTACTGGACGGTGAGTGTGCCGTTCATCCCCGGATGAATCGTGCATTTAAAGCCGTAGGCGCCCGCAGTGTTGAACAGCCGTGTGTGCGTGCCGGTGCTGAAGATTTCGTTACCGGTACCGATGTCACCAGTGCCATCGCCCGCGAGTGCGGCGGTCCGCCCGGCGGCATCGTTCCAGGTGACGTTGTGCTGAATGCCAGCATCGTTTCGCCAACTGACGGTCGTGCCGACCGCAACCGTCAGCGCCGACGGCGAGAATGTGTTGCTGATGGTCAGGCAGAAGGTGTTGGCTGGGCAGGTGCCCCCGCCGCCGCCGCCGCCACCGCCTCCCCCACCACCAGGAGCAGTCGAGTCACCACCGCATGAAACCGTTGTGAGCACAAGAATCAGCGCACCAAATAAACCAGAAATCTTCCGCATCCTTTCTCCTCGTCGAGTTGGATCCAGGTCGGAGCCGCAAACGGCGCCGTGGCACCGTCCCCGGGGCCAGACGTTGAAATCAGCGGCCTGTGCACCGCGAGCGCAAAGCCGGGCTCGGTAACGGTATGACACCGCCCTGCCGAGGATACCCTATTTCAGGTGAACGTCTGTCATGCAAGTTAGTCCTTCATTGCGCACGTGTAGAGCCTCCAGTCGGATTCCGGAGCCGCGATCGCGGCGATGTAGCGGGGGCGCGGCGCGAAAAGCTTGTGCGTGAGGTTCGGGCGTGGGTTGATGTGTTCCGATCCCGACCAGACGCCTTTCCCTTCCGCCTTGAGACGCGCTTCGCGCACGACCCATGACTTCAGAAACGCCGCATCTCGCTCGTCGGGCGCAGTGTCGACGAGGGACCGGAGCTCGTCGTCGGACATGAAACGCTGCGCGACGTCGAGCAGGCGTCTCACCGGTCGCTCGTTCTCGACATCCACGCCGACGGGACGATCCGGTGCGAACGCGAACAGGCCGAGATCAGAAGAGTGCGAGATGTTGAAGTGGATGTCGTCGCGATCGATGAGCGAAGGCTTTCCGGAATTCCCATAGCTGAAGCGCAGCTTTTCCGCGGACGTGCCGGTAAAGCCGGAGAGCAGAGTGCGGAGAATACCGCGCGCGACCACGAACCGTCGCGCCGCAATCGGCGTGAGGCTCGCGGCGCGGTACTTCTCCTCGGAGGGCAGCACCCGCGCGAGGGTGTCGAACCGCTCGTCGGTCACGTCGAGCGATGCCACCCACACCTGCACTTCTTCCGTCATCAGCTCAAGCGACGTCAATGATCTCCACCTCCGCTTTTCCGTTCGCGATGATCAACTTTCCAACAGACGGGGAAATATTGAATCGCTTCGCGCCAGCCGATCCAGAATTGAC
>JAYWBE010000243.1:0-1636 GCA_043781715.1 Gemmatimonadaceae bacterium | reverse complement strand
TCCCGCATTTGCAGCGGCGACCAGTTGAGTCGATCGTCGTATGACCGATTTCTCCCGCGACGTCGGATGCGCCGTGATACAGCTTGCCCTCGAGGATTATTCCGCCACCGATTCCGGTGCCCAGAGTCATGCCGATCACGTTTCGGCCACCGACCGCAGCACCGCACCAGAACTCGCCGAGCGTGGCGCAATTGGCATCGTTGTCGAGCGTGGCTTCGAGATGCACCCGGCTCGAGATCTCGTCGCGCAGCGGAAAATTCTTCCAGCCGAGGTTGGGAGTCACGATGACGATGCCCTTCTCGCGGTCGAGCGGTCCCGGCGATCCGATACCCACGCCCAGAAAATCGGAACGCTCGGCGCCCGTCTCCGACATCGTCTGCGCGATCACCTGCTCGATCATTCCCGCGATTCGATCGACGACCGACGCAGCTCCACCTTCGGCGAGTGTCTGCGTCGTGTGCATCGCGATCTCGCGGCTGCCATCCAGCGGCATCGCGCCCGCGACGATGTTGGTGCCGCCCAGATCCACTCCGACGATGTAACGCTCCTTCACGCTCATACGGGCACCGCTGGGTTGAGGACTTCCGTCAGTAAGCTCGAGATGTAATCCGGCGTCAGTTCGCGCATGCAGCGCCAGTGTCCGAGTGGACACCGCTGTGGTCCGTGCCGGTCGCAAGGACGACAGGACAGGCTGTCATGTCCGGCGACTGTGTTTCTCTCGGCGAGAGGACCAAACCCGAACTCCGGCACCGTCGGGCCGAAGATCGTGAGTGTCGGCGTTCCCATCGCCGATGCAAGATGCTGCGGCGCCGAATCATTCGTCACTATCGCCTGCGCGCGGCCAATGAGCTCCGCCGACGCCAGCAGCGGCAGAACCCCGACCGCGTTGATCATCGTGTCGGGCGGCAGCACGTCGGCTATCTGCGCCGCGATCGCGGAATCGGCCTTCGACCCGATGATCGCGATTCTGTAGTCGTCGGCAAGCCGCTTCGCCAGCTCGACATAGTATGGCCATCGCTTGGTTCCCCAGGCGCTGCCCGGCGCGAGAGCAACGATCGGCTCGTCGCTCCCCCCGCTCTGACGCAGTAGCGAGTCGACCATGCGGCGCTCCTCGTCCGAGGGGTAGAGGCGCGGACGGATCTGGTCGCGCGTCGGAGGATCCGCGCAAGCCGACATCGAAAGCGACCATAGTCGCTCGGCGTGATGACGGTCGGGCCGGTAAGGCGCCTGAATCGTGTAAAGCACTCGTCCGGTGGAGCTCGCAAATCCGATTCGCTCCTTCGCGCCCGTCATCATGGCGATGAGCCCGCTGCGGAACGAACCCTGCGCGAGGTACGCGGCTTCGTAAGGGCGCCGGCCCCGGATTTCCTGGATCGTATGCCACATTCCCAGCGCGGCCCCATAGATGCCGCGCTTGTCGTAGCGGATTACCGTGCGAATGTCCGGATTGTTGGCGAGGGCGGTTGCTCCGGCCGGAGTGACGAGGACGTCCACCGGCCCGCGCCGGGCCAGCTCGGCGATGAGCGGCGTCGTAAGGATGACGTCGCCGAGAAAGCTCGTCTGGATCACGAGCGATCCGCCCACTCAGTCTACCTGCAGCACGGCGAGAAAAGCCTCCTGCGGAATCTCAACTGAG
>JAYWBE010000242.1:0-1636 GCA_043781715.1 Gemmatimonadaceae bacterium | reverse complement strand
CAGTCGCTCCAGCCGATGACGAATCCGGCGTACGGGCCCATGCCTCTCCGCACGAAGACGGTGAACCCGCCCGATTCCGGCATCATCGTCCCCAGCTCGGCCAGCGTATTCGCGCCCAACGCGGCGTAAACCGCTCCCATCACCCACACGCTCAGGAAGAGCGGGACACTCGGCAAATGTTGAGCGATCTCGCCGGGTGTGCGAAGAATTCCCGAGCCGACGGTATTGCCGATGATTACCGAGAGTCCGAACACGACTCCCAATACGGCGAGAAGGCTCCGCGCCGGTCGAGCGGCAGGCGCGCTCGCCGGTTCCCGCACCTTCACGGGCTGCGTCACCCGCGAGGCGTCAGTCGCGAGGAACCATTCGTGGTGAGCGGTCTGGCCATGAAGTCGGCGAGCAGCTCGTGGAAATGGTGCGTGCCCACTTCTCGGCGTTCCGAGTACCGGCCACGGTCATAGAGCCGCGATCGAACTCCACGCTGCACCGACTCGACCACTTCCTCGTCTTCCATCTCGACGCGGTGCAGCCCCGCTCCGACCCCACTCTCGCGGAGCGCTGAGTTCCATACGTAGGAATGAAACGCCACCTTGGTCCGTCCAGCTGCCTGGGGGGTGACGACGTTGAGCGATAGTCCCCACGGATAGAAGTTGAACATGATGTTGGGGAACAGCCAGAAATAGAACGCCCCTACTCGCTCGCTCGCGTTTGGATGTCCTTTCGGCAGATCGAACGCCGACTCCCCCGCCTTGGCGATTCCGAGCTGGAGATTGCCATAGCGGTACCTCTCGGTGCGATAACCGGAGTAATCGAGCTTCTCGGCCAATCCCGCGTGCACGTACGGGATGTGGAACTCTTCCAGATAATTGTCGCAGTAAAGCGCCCAGTTGGCGTTGATCAGATAGTCCTGCGACGTCGCGTTGTCGCGTACGAACTGGTCGAGTGGCATGAACGACACGCGCTCGCGCACCGGCGCGATCCATTCGTCGAACGGCATCTCCGGAGCGAGGCCGCTGAAGAGAAGCGGACCGAAACGCTCCAGTGGCAGCTGCGGGAGATTGTCCTTCTCCGAGGGAAAACCGACCGTCGTCTCGAACTCCGGCATCGACACGAACTTGCCATCGAGCGCGTACTTGCGTCCGTGATACCTGCAACGGAGAGAGCGCGCGTGCCCCTCACCCTCGACCACGATCGCGCCCCGATGCGTACAAACGTTTGAGAGGCAATGCGTCGTGCCTTCATCGTCCGATGTGAGAACCAGGGGCTCGTTGAGACATCCATCGAGCAGCGTAAAGGGCGCCACGCGTCCGGGAGCCTTGACGCGCGCGGCATCCCCGATCCACTGCCAGCTGCGCGCGAAAACGCGATCCTTCTGGAGCTCGAAGTACGCGGGGTCCGAGTAGATGCGAGCGGGCAGCGTCGAGGCGCGGCGAATATCCTTGTCGATCTCGAAATCCCGGGTGCTCATTCCGGCGAATCTACCTCGGAGCTATGCTCCCGCCAGATCCAGCAGCTCGACACTGAAAAGCAACTGAAATTTGCGACCTACAACTTGCAGAGCCCCCCGTACGTCTCCGGTCTGCGGTCTCGGTAGAACTGCCAGACATTCCGGACCTCGCGGATCATGTCGAGGTCC
>JAYWBE010000241.1:0-1637 GCA_043781715.1 Gemmatimonadaceae bacterium | reverse complement strand
GCTTGGTTAGAGAACCTTCGATCAGACGCGACAGCCTGAGCTCCGCAAGCTTCTGACGGAGCGACCGGGGCGGATACTTTCGGACCGCGAAGGTGTTGCGCGCCACCTGCATCGTGATCGTGCTGAACCCTTCGCGCGTGCGGCCGGCTCTCAGGTTGGTGACGAGGGCGCGAGCGAATCCCCGCCAGTCGAGTCCGCCGTGCTGGTAGAACCGTCGGTCTTCGGTCGCGATGAAGGCTTGCTGAACGAACTCGGGGACGGCGCTCAAGGGGACGTTGACGCGCCGGACCAGCTCCAGCCGCCCCATGACACGGTTGTAACGGTCGAGGATGCGGCCGCCCTGATCGGGCTCGAAGTTCTGGATGGCGCGAGGCGTCGGGCAGCCGTCGAAGCCGCACGTCACCAGCCACACATCGGTGAAGTAAACCGCTAGAATACATGTTGCGAACAGGCCGAGCAGGATCGCGCGCCGTCTCGCCTGTATTTCCAACAACACCCGGGAAAAATGTATCGTTCTGTCCTCGTTTCACTCATTGTCGTCGCAACCGGCTGCAAGGTCGGTGCGAGTTCCGCTTCCGCAGCGAACAGTAACTCCACTCAGACGACTTCAGTGGCGGTCGCTTACGGCAGCGGCACGCTTACATCAGACACCTCAGGCGCCACCACGGGTCCAATTCCCACTACGCAGGCGGCGGCGGCAGGTTCCGCTGCCAGTACGGCGGGCACAGAGCGCGTAAGCAACACGTTAGGTTCGAGCGCCGCAATCGCTCCCACGTCCACGCAATCGAACCCGAATCGCGTTCCGAATGAGATGGGACGAATCATGGTGCTGGAATATCACCTGATCACCGACCACAATGGCGATTACGCGCGTGAGCGCGGCCAGTTCAGGAAGGATCTGGAGCTGCTCTACAGTCGCGGCTACCGGCCGGTGAACATGTCGGATGTGCTCGACAAGAAGCTGAATCTTCCGCGGGGGCTGTCGCCCGTCGTCTTCGTTTTTGATGACGCATCTCCCGAGCAGTTCCGCTACATCGACAACAACGGGACGCTCGAGATAGATCCGACCAGCGGAATGGGGATCTGGCTCGATTTCAAGAGGTCTCATCCCGACTGGAATAACAAGGCCGTCTTCTGTCTTCTCAACGGCGCGAACGCCGGACACAACTTCTTCGGCGATCGCGGAATTCAGGGACAGAAATCGAACTGGAGATTCCGGAAGGTGAAGTGGCTCGCCGACAATGGGTTCGAGCTGTGCGATCACACGGTGTGGCACGCACAGCTGAGCAAGTTCTCCGACGCGATCGTTCAGGAGCAGATCGCGCGCAATGCACTGGCGATCGATTCAGCGGTGCCGGGATACAAGATCAGATCGATGGCGCTGCCGCAGGGGTTGTGGCCGAAGAATCGCGCGCTGGCGAGCAAGGGGTCGTGGACGAATCCCAAGACCGGCAAGACCGTGGCGTACAGCTGGCCCGTTGTGTTCGAGGTCGCGGGCGGGCCGATGCGGAGCCCGTACGATTTGGCGTTCAACCCCGGAATGACTCCGCGCATTCAGGTGATCGGGAACGCGATTGGGGCCATGATCGACAAGCTCGAGAAATCGGGCAACATGTACATCTCTGACGGCAATCCAG
>JAYWBE010000240.1:0-1641 GCA_043781715.1 Gemmatimonadaceae bacterium | reverse complement strand
ATGATCGCCCTCCACACTTCCTCGTTGGCGCCGAGAAAGCTGTTGTGGATCCGAAGCTCGCCCCCGCTGTAGCTGACGACGACGGTCCGGTTCGTCGTGAGCCTCACCCGGTACTGCGTGCCGAGCCCGATGCGCTGGAGCCGGCCCCTCAGCTCCTCGGCGTTTGTCGGAGGCGCTTCGTCCAGATCCAGAGCAATCTGATCGCGATTACCCAGTCGCCACATACTCCGACCGCTTGAAACGTTTGTGCGGACCTTTCACGAAAGTCCGATGCTCCTTCGACCACACGTGCGTCGTGACATCGATCGTCTCCAGCTCGATATCGATGACGTTGACTGAAGAAGGCCGACCCCCTCGCGATCTGTTCGAGACCGTACCAGCCGTCGAGATCACGGTGCCCTTCCGCGTGTGCTCGATGTAGTGCACCGATTCCTGGTGATCGTGACCAGAACACACTAAATCGACGCCCATCTCGGCGAACGCCCCGAGAATCTTCTGCGTGTTCTTGAGCCCGTGACGTTGCGAGAGCTCGCCACGAACCGGGTTGTGGTGCATCACGATCACGCGAGCGTCCTGCGGAGGTGAGTTCTCGAAGAGATCCTTCGCCTTGTCGAGCTGCTTCCTGTGAATGTCGCCGATGATTGAGATGTCGCGCAGTTTCCACGTCAGAGTCCGCCGCGTAACGCCGTGCGCGGTGTTGATGCCGACGAACGTCGCGCCAGGAACGTGCAGCACGGGCTCCAGATTCCTGTCGATGAACTTGCGATAGTTCTCATAGACCCTCGACTTGTCGCCGAAACCGAGTGGTGCCTTCCACCACGCGACATCATGGTTGCCGAGGACGGTGATGACTTCGCTCACCTTTCTGGCGTCGCGAATGAAGGCCGCGGCTCTCTGAAACTCCCCCGACCTCGCCCGCTGACTGAGATCGCCCGAGATCGCCACCACGTCGTACTTCTTCATCTGGATAATCTGCTCGATTGCCTCGATCTGCTCTGGAACCGCAGGCCATCCGAAATGCAGGTCCGAGATGTGGAAGACGGTGGTCATGTCAACCGCCTCTCGAGTGCGCGAGGGTCAGGGCGCGAGGACGAGATCGGCGAAATGCGTCGCAACACTCGCCGTGAGCGCGGGCGTAAGCGTCCTCATCGGATCGCTCTCTACCTCGCGTACAAACCGGATCAGGGCCATCCGCGAATCGATCATGACGACGCGCAAAATTGCAACGCCCATACCATTGCCACGGTTCTCGAGGCGTAGCTCGATCGGGAGCAGAGCGTAGCGCGACCCTTTCAGGCCGACGAGCCCGCGTACCTGCGACGCCAGCGGATCCCGCACGGACGTCTCGGGGAGGACGCGTCCGCGCAGCCACTCGGCGGAGAGAGAGCGCGCGTCGGTCATAAGGATGCTGTTCATTTTTGAGGCGCGCTCGACCTCACGACCGAACGTCCATGCGCGGCCAAGTCCGCGAGCGGCCATCGCGGCTTCGATCTGATCGTCGAGAGCGGCGAGAAACGCGGCGCGATTCGGGATCTGTTGCTGCCAGCCGAGGCTGTCGCTGCCGGAGAGATACTGGACAGGAAGGACGAGGATCTGCTGGCTCGCCATTCGCTCGAGCGGACGCAGCGGGACGGGAGATGC
>JAYWBE010000239.1:0-1642 GCA_043781715.1 Gemmatimonadaceae bacterium | reverse complement strand
CGAACGCCATGAGCGGCTGAGATGCCATCTCGCCGCAGACAGCGACCTCGAGACGATGAGCAACTCCGACATCGACGATGCGCTTGATCAGCGTCAATACGGCGGGGTGGAGCGGGGTAAAGCGGGAGGCGAGGTTTGCGCTGCCGCGGTCAACGGCGAGCGTGTACTGCACCAGATCGTTCGTACCGATGCTGAGGAACGACACGTCATCGACGAGCGTGTGCACGGAGAGCGCAGCGGCTGGCGTTTCGACCATGACTCCGAGGGGAATATCGTGCCTGTACGGTACTCCCCTGGCGTCGAGCTCGCCCGCCGCTTCGTTCAACAGATGCTTCGCCTGTTTCACCTCGTCGAGGGTGATCACGAGCGGAAACATGATTCTGACGTCGCCGTGCATCGCCGCTCGCAGGAGTGCCCGGAGCTGCGTCTTGAACAGCTCGGGCTCGTCGAGGCACATCCTGATCGCGCGCCAGCCGAGGAATGGATTGGGATCGGTCGGGTAGCTGCCGATCGGGAGCTTGTCGCCGCCGACGTCGAAGGTGCGAATCACCACGGGCCGTCCACCGAACGCCTCGACCACGTGGCGGTAAGCGCGATACTGTTCCTCCTCGTCGGGCATGGTCGCCCGTCCCACGACAAGGAATTCCGTGCGCATGAGGCCCACGCCTTCGGCACCGCTGTGCGCCGCGAACTCGGCCTCTTCCGGAAGGTCGACGTTGGCGCGCAGCGTCACCCAGTGACCGTCCAGGGTGATCGAGTCGGTGGCCGCGAGCGCCTGGAGCTCTTTGTCCTCCAGAGCCTCTATCGCGCGACGCTCCCGGTAGGTCTTGATCTGCGACGGCGTGGGGTTAACGATCAGAATGCCCGACGTCCCGTCGAGAATCACGTGCTCGTTCCCGGACAGGCGCTCGGTCGCGTCTCTAAGTCCGACGACCGCCGGCAAACCCAGCGACCGCGCGAGAATCGCGACGTGCGACGTACGCGTGCCCGCGTCGGTCGCAATGCCGATTATGGCTTCGCGATCCAGCTGCACGGTGAGGCTCGGCGTGAGATCGTGCGTGACGAGGATTCTGTTGGATCCCTTGGGCAGATCGACCGGATCGTGATCCGGCAGGCCGAGCAGGATCGAGAGCACTCTGATGTGCACGTCGATCAGATCGCCGACTCTCTCACGCAGCAGCGGCCGCGCGTGACTCGCGAATTGCTGGCGCCACTCGAACAGAACGAGATCGAATGCCTTTTCCGCGCCGAGGTTCTGCGTTATCAGCTCCTCGACCTGTCGCAGGAGCTCGCCGTCCTGGAGAATCGAGAGTTGGACATCGAAGATCGCGGCTTCCTCGGGTCCGGCGTGCTTCTCGGCGCGCGCCCGCACGTGGTGAAGTCTCTCCCTCGCCTGTTCCAGCCCCGCGTGGAAGCGCTTGATCTCGCCGGGTATCGCCTCGTCGGGAATGATGCGGTGCCGCACGTCCGGAACTTCCCAGCGGAGAAGGTGGACGAGTCCGTCCACGATTCCCGGAGAAGCCGGCGTGCCCGCGATTCCCTTTGCCATTCAACTCTCTCCGAACTTGTTCGCGATCACGGCCGAAAGCGCATCCAGCGCGGCTTCCGCGTCGTCGCCGATCGCCCGGAGGGCTATCGTGGC
>JAYWBE010000238.1:0-5313 GCA_043781715.1 Gemmatimonadaceae bacterium | reverse complement strand
CGTTGATGGAGCGCTACGATTTGATCGTCGTGGGCACCGGGTCTGGCGGCTCGGGCGCAGCGAACCGGTGCGCAAGGGCAGGCTGGCGCGTGGCCGTCATCGATGACGAGCCGTACGGCGGAACTTGCGCACTACGCGGTTGCGACCCGAAGAAGGTTCTCGTTGGTGCGTCGGAGCTCGTCGATTGGCATCGTCGAATGAATGGCCGGGGAGTAAGCGGAGAGCCAAGCCTCGATTGGGCGGCGCTAATGCGGTTCAAACGCACTTTCACCGAACCGATAGCACCCCAGCGAGAGGCGGCCTTTAAGAAGCTCGGAATCGACACATATCACGCGATTGGCCGATTCATCGCCCCCGACCGATTCGTTGCCGATGGTAAAGAGCTGGAATCGAAGTTCTTCGTGATTGCGAGCGGTGCCAGACCAGCCACGCTTGGCATTCCCGGAGAGGAATACGTCAAAACCAGCACTGATTTTCTCGATCTCGATGTGCTTCCAAATCGGATTGCTCTCATCGGGGCGGGTTTCATAGCGTTCGAGTTCGCTCACATCGCCGCGCGCGCGGGTGTCAAGGTGTTCATGTTTGCCCGCGGGCGCCCGCTCAGACAGTTCGACCCAGACCTTGTTGCCCGTCTCATCGAGCACACCCGCAGTCTGAGCGTCGATATCAGGCTCGACTCTCCCGTCCTCGGCGTAGAACGCGCCGGCTCCGAATTTCGCGTGAAGATTCGCGGGCCGCACGGTGAAGAGCTCGTTCCGGCCGATCTCGTGATTCATGCGGCCGGTCGTGTCCCCAAGACCGAGGATCTGGATCTCGCGCGAGCGAATGTCGAGGCCGACGAGCGTGGAGCCGTGAAGGTTAACGAGTGGCTCCAGAGCGTTACGAACCCCAAGGTCTATGCGGCGGGCGATGCGGTTGCGTCGCCCGGAGCACTGCCTTTGACACCAGTCGCCGGACACCAGAGCGCGATAATCGCATCGAATCTCCTGCACGGCAATCATAAAAGTCCCGACTATCGGGGAGTCTCGAGCGTTGTCTTCACGACGCCGCCGCTCGCAGCGGTCGGCCTCACAGAGGACGAGGCGAGGCTCAGGGGAACAAAAGTTCGCGTCAAATCAGAGGACACTCGAAACTGGTTCTCGAACCGCAGAGTTGGCGAGACGGCTGCCATGTTCAAGACACTGACTGACGAAGAGAGCGGTCGAGTGCTCGGCGCTCATCTCCTGGGTCCACACGCCGAGGAAGTCATAAACCTTTTCGCGCTTGCCATCCGAAATAATCTGACGGCGCCCGATTTGACCCACATGATATATGCATATCCGACGAGCGGGTCGGATATCGCGTATATGTTGTGAGCGGGAACTAAACACGGGCGTCGCGTCTTGTTGATTTAGTGCGAACTCGTCCGCCCAACCCCGACGCGATGCCCTGGACCCGAATACCCTTAGCGCGGCTCGTACAGAAGATGGTCGGCTTGCCGACCGATCGACGTACACCCGACGAGCGGTTCCGGGACGATGCCTTGCCGCATCTCGACGCGGTTGCGCGCTATGCGCTGTCGCTGACGCGCGACGAGTCCGACGCGGATGATCTCACTCAAGAGACTCTTTTGCGCGCGTTTCGAGCGTGGAGCCAATTCGTGCCGGGAACCGAGTGCCGGGCGTGGCTGTTCACCATCTGCCGCAACACTTATCTGCGCTCCTCCAAGCGCGAGCAACGCGTCGCCGCATGCGATGACGCGGAGCTCGAGGCGCTCGCCGCAGCCGCGGTGCACGCATCTGCGCAGGCGGAGGGGTTGGACGACGTCTTCGCGCGGGCCGATATGCTCGCCGCGGTTCGCAGCGCCGTAGACGAATTACCGGAAGCATTTCGCGATGTCGTGGTATTGGTGGATCTCGAGGAGCAGAGCTACTACGAGGCCGCACGGGTGCTGAGCGTCCCGATCGGCACCGTGCGATCGCGCCTGTTTCGGGGACGCCGGTTGTTACAGGAAAGACTTATCGAGCACGCGCGCGACGTAGGACTTGCCGGACGCGAGCACGCACCGACCGCCAGGAGGAATCGTCAACAATGAAAAGTCCAATGCTGGATTGCGACGCAGTGATGAGACAATTGTGGGACTATCTGGACGGGGAGCTAACCCCCGGCCGCCAAGCTGCCGTTCGGGTGCATCTCGCGGTCTGCAAGCGGTGCTACCCACAATACAATTTCGAGCAAGCCTTCCTCAAGGCGCTGGCGGCGAGTCGCCGCGAGCATTCCCGTCCCGACGCGGTCAAGAGCCGTGTGCTCGCGGCGCTAAGAGCAGAAGGATTTGCCGCCTAGAGGAACGGCCACGATCGCCGCTTTTTCGACTATAAGGCGCGCGGCATCCCTTACGGTCCGGACGATGGCACCATCGCGCCATGGGCAGCAGCTGCATCGCTGCCCTTCGCGCCCGAGATTGTCTTGCCGGCGCTTCAGCACTTCAGTGATGTATACCCAGAAATGACCAGCAAATACGGCTTCAAGTGCAGTTTTAATCCAACCTTCGAATCAGAGAATCAAAACAAGCCCGGTTGGATCTCGAAGGGTTATTACGGACTCGATCAAGGACCGATCGCAATGATGATCGAAAACTACGGCAACGGCTTCCTTTGGGCTTTGATGAAGAAGTGCCCCTTCATCGTCGAGGGTCTCCGCAAGGCGGGATTCACGGGTGGCTGGCTGTAGTTTCACGGCGCGATTGGTATAGCAAACGGAGGAAGCGAGGAGATGCGCGTGGCAAAGGTCGAAAGCACAACACGCTTCTTCACTGATAGCGGAATCGAAGTTCCAGCATTGACGGCAGACCAGATGCGAGAGGTAGATCGCATCGCGATGGAAGAAACCGGCCCGAACTTCTTTCAGATGATGGAAAACGCCGGGCGCAATCTTGCTATGCTGGCGATTGAAGTTCTGGGCGGCGGCTGGGAGAAAGCCAAAATCATCACGCTCGCCGGAGGCGGAGGTAACGGAGGCGGCGGCATTTGCGCCAGCCGCCACCTGGCGAATCGCAATGCGAATGTGAAGCTCTGCTTGTCAAATCCGAACCACCTCGGCGAAGTTCCTATCTTTCAGCGCAAGATTTTCGGATTTACTCCCGGTGAGGAGATCACCGCCACGAATTTGCGCGACCAGCACGCGGACCTGATTCTGGATGCGCTAATTGGTTATGGTCTCGAGTCCGCCCCCCAGGGACCGACGGCAGAACTGATTCGTTGGGCCAATCAAACGGGTACTCCGATTCTGGCCCTCGATCTTCCCTCCGGCGTCAATGCCACAAGCGGAGAAGCGCCCGGAGATGCCATCAGAGCGCACTGGACGATGACGCTCGCTGTGCCCAAAACGGGTCTCTTACCACGCAACAGCGGCCAACTTTTTCTTGCCGACATCGGCATTCCCGAAGGAACCTATCGCCGGTTGGGATTGAGCTATACGTCGCCGTTCGAAGATCGCTTTCATTTGCCTTTGACTTGGAGGTGACAATCTTCGTAAAGACGACCCTGGCGTATGCGTCAGGCGCGTACCGGCCGAGGGGCGGTCGCCGGCTGGGGCTCGCCATAGATAGCGCCCACGATCGCGCCATACACCAAGTGACCCACGAGGCTGCCGATCGCCGGACCCGCCGCGCCACCGAAAGCCGGCATTCCCATCATTGGCATCATCGCGACCATGGCGACCAACCACGGCGCCAACGCGTAGATAGCGCCGCGCACCGGCGGTGGACCACGTAGCCACGGTGCGACCACAGCGTAAATGAGCGCGAGCACGATCCCGATCATCAGATGGCCGGCCCAGCCGAGGAGGAGGTTGCCGCCCATCGCGCCGGCCAGCAGGTTGGCCGGATTCATCGGCGGAAGGCCCATGAGCGGCGCCATCCACAGCCCGACTGCCGTCATTACGAGGGTGCCGATCAAGCCGGCGGCGATCGCGCGAGTCCATTTGTGTTCCATTGCAGTAGCTCCCGTAGAAGGATTCTTTCCTGACAACTCACGAGCGCTCCCGAAAGTTCCCGTCACCAGAAAGGCATCGTGTCACCACTCCGGCTGATTCTGGTGAACGTGTTTATCCGCGTAGCGTCGGCGGCCTCCGGGCAGTTGTTCGCGTTCGTGCTGGCGGATAGGATGGGCGCGCGTGCGGGGGCGGGGTCGCTCATCGCCGGTGCTATCGGCCTGGCTTTCTACGCCACCGAGTTGGTCGGCGCACCCGTGGCTGGCCATGTCGCAGACATACTTGGACAGCGGCGTGTTCTCCGCTGGGGCCCACTGTTCGGGATTGCCTCGGTGTTGTTCGGCGCGGCCGCGGCGCTCCGCCTGACGAGCGTGACGGTGCTTGCCACCACCCTCGTGGTGGCGCGCCTTCTCGAAGGAGTGAGCGCCGCGTGCGCGGTGCCCACTTCACTCACTCTGCTCGCGCGGGCAACGGAGCGCGAGCACGCCGACAGAGCGGCGCGACGGCTTCGCCTGATGGGATTCTTCGAGATCGCGTCGCTGGGCGGAATAATTGTCGGGTATCTCCTGGCCGGTGTGATCTGGGACTCGCTTGGCGGCGCGGCCTTCCTTGTCCTCCCGCTCGTTTATATCGTAGCGTTCGCGTTCGCCCGCGGCGGAGAAGGGACGGCTGCGGCCGCGCACCGCTTGCCGGTCTGGTCCACCCTGCGCACGCTGGTCGCGGAGCCCGGAGTTGCCGGATTCACAATAGCCTGGCTGGGGGTGAATGCCGTTATCGGGGTATGGCTTCAGCAGGCTCCCTTCCTCTTCAAGTTGCCGACGCGCTCTCTGACGCAGGCCCTTGTCGGCGGATTCTCGGGACGCACAATTGGAATTGTGTTCGCTCTCTGGGGGACGACGTTTCTCATCGGGATTGCGCTATGGTCGCTCGCCGCCCCGCGTTGGCCGCGTCGCCGAACCCTGTTCGTCGCGCTGATCGGCATGTTGGCGGTGGTAGCGTCGCTTACCGCTGTGAATCACGGCGGGCCGAGGTGGCTGCTGATCGTCGCAGTCGGGGCGGTGCTGGTGGAGAGCGGATTCACGCCTGCGGCGTTCGCGCATCTCGCCGATTTCACCGACGTGCACGCGGAGTCGCGTGGTGGAGCGATGGGATTATACTCGCTGCTGCTCGGCCTCGGACAGCTTATCGGCGCGGGACTCGGCGCACCGTTCGCGGCGCGCTGGCAGATGGACGGAGTGCTCGGTGTTACGGCGCTGCTCGCCGTCGCCGCGCTCGCTGGAGTCGGTCGAATGCACGGGGGAAACGCGCACGCGTCATCAACCCAATCGTGACAGCCAGCGGACG
>JAYWBE010000237.1:0-1644 GCA_043781715.1 Gemmatimonadaceae bacterium | reverse complement strand
GCCTGACCGTTTCTAAATTGGCGCTCTCGAAGGGTGGAACGCGGCAGGAAATGTGACCTGCAAGAAGCGGTGATCAGCGCATTAGTTGCAGTCGGATTTTCTTGATTCGCGCTCGCCCCGTCTTCGCGTTGAGCGCGCGCAGCAGCTGCGGCTCCATCAGCGACAGCTCGGTCATCCAGCCGTGGGTCTTCACCGACACGAACAGCGTTCCATCCCGAGTCACCGAAATCGGCTTCGTCACCGTGGCGATCTGCATTCCGACGAGCGACTCCCATTCCGGAACGACCTGCGCGGCTTCGACGCGCTCCGCGAGCTTCGACTGTTTCAGAAACGCGCCGAGCACGTTGCCGAGCGCCTCGGGCTTCCGCTTCTTCTCTTCCGGGTCGCGCTTCCTCACTACGCGGTGCCGATGCCCGTTCGCAGCACACGAACAAGAATCGAGATCGCAAGCGCCGCTAGCAGCCAATAGGAGATCGTCCGGATCCAATTGGTGCGAATGAGGAGGCGAACCTTGCCCTCGTCGTAGCCTGTCACCGCCATCTCACCGTGGAGGCGGCGCTGCCACAAAGCCGTGGACATGAAAGCGAAGAAATTCAGCCAGAACGCTGCGTAACCTTCGATAGGCCGGACGAACGACGGACGGAGCATCGCGAGCCCGACCGACACCAGCAGGAGAAGTATCGCCGGCACAATCGTCGGCAGCGCCGCCGCGCGATTGTTCGCGCGCATGTACTCGGCGAACCCTTCCCTCCCAACCGTGGGGTAAATCCCGTAGTGCTGGAGCTGCAGCGTCGTCATGCAACCGGCGTTGTAGATCGCAAGGAACAGAAAGACGACGAAGAGAGTCAACGGCGTGCTCCGCGTACATGAACGAGCTTTTTGATGTGTCTGCGATTCTCCACCGTGTCGAGCATCACGCGGGCGACCTCCTCTTTGGTGATTTGCATTCCTGCTGAATCCGGCGGCTCGCCAAGTATTGACGTGGATCGGCCGTCTGGCGCCGAGGCTGTCATCCGCGCCGGCCTCAACACGGTCCAGTCGAGATCGCTTGCCGTAACCAGCTTCTCCATCGCGCGCTGGTCGCTCGAAAAATGACGGAGAAGCGTGCGCCCAACGATGCGATTCACCAAGCCGATGTGCGAGTCTAGAAGAGCGGAAGAGAGGATCACGAGTCTTCTGACTCCCGCTTTGCGCATTGCGGCGATGGTGGCGCGGGAGCTGTCCACGAGAACCGAGGTCGCGCCGAGTCCGCGAGTGCCTAACACAGAGAGCACGGCGTCGTGACCGGGAAGGGCGTCGGCAAGATCCATCTCGCTCATTGGATTCCCGGAGATGCTGAGCACTTTCGCCCTATCATCGCCGGCGAAGGACGAGCGCCCGAACGTCGTGACGATATGTCCTCGCGCCACCGCCTGGGCTACCAGCGCGCCACCGGTTTTGCCCGTCGCTCCGAGCACGAAAAGTCTCATCGGCGGCTTGGATCGCGATTTCTTACGCGCTTTCACTGGGGACGGTTGTCGAGAGCGATAGCGAGGTCTTTCATCCTTCCGCCATCGCGGGCTCGACTGAATAGGTCGTCGGATCCTGCCGGTAGAATCGCTCGAGCTGCGTGAACAGCGAGGGATGCTTTTTTCTCAGCGCGCG
>JAYWBE010000236.1:0-5322 GCA_043781715.1 Gemmatimonadaceae bacterium | reverse complement strand
CATGGCCGACTTCAGCAAGGAATGGATCGAGCATCTCAAGACGCAGATCTCGGGACGAATGAGCGTCGTCGCAGACAAGATGGATCCGCAGGCCTACGACGAGCTCGTGACCGACATCGCGTGGTTTACTTTCCGCTTCGCGCGCGACCCCGATACCAAAATGAGGAAAGTCTTCCGCTGAAATCCCCGTTCCAGCGGCATTAGATTCGCCGTAGAGTGCACGTCGGCAACCGGACCGGGGGCGTCAATGGCGAAGTGTGAAGTCTGCGGCAACGATTACGACAAGTCGTTCACCGTCACGATGAAGGGGAAAGCCCACACCTTCGACTCGTTCGAGTGCGCCATCCATGCCCTGGCGCCGAAGTGCTCGCACTGTGGCTGCAAGATCATCGGCCACGGCGTCGAGAATAACGGAACTTTCTATTGTTGCGCGAGCTGCGCCGAGATGTCGGGCGTCAAGGGATTCGAAGACCGCATCTAGATGCAACAGCGAGGGAAAACAGCGTGAAGTGGAAGAATAGAAGTGATCCGCGCGGCAAGATTGGTGACGAGCGAGTGCGTACTAAATTCGCCTGGCTGCCGGTTGAAGCGGATGATGGATTCACATATTGGCTCGCCCCCGTGGTGGTGCGCGAAAAGCTTCTGCCCAAGGTCACTCGTGGCGGCTTCGAGGACGACGACGAGACGTGGCAAGTCGTCGAGGCCAAGCCGGTGAGCGGCGGGAAGAAAGGCCGCAAGAAATAGCGGCTGGCCTGCTTGCTCCTCACGATAGATCTCAACGCCGACCTGGGAGAGGGCTTTGGCCGCTCCCGCGCCGCGCAGGACGCGGCACTGCTCGACCTTGTGTCCTCCGCCAACATCGCCTGTGGCTTCCATGCCGGCGACGCGACTACGATGCGAGACACGGTGCGGGCGGCGAAGCTCCGCGGTGTCACGATCGGCGCGCATCCTTCGTATCCAGACATTCCGGGATTCGGCAGGCGCGAGCTCGGTCTTCCCGCGAAAGAAATCTTACGCCACGTGGCATACCAGATCGGAGCCCTGCGCGAGGTGTGCGGAGCCGAGGGGGCGAAACTCTCCTACGTAAAGCCGCACGGCGCGCTGTACAACCGGGCCGCCCGTGATCGCGAAGCGGCGATTGCGGTCGTGACGGCGATTCGCGATGTCGAAGCATCGCTCACCTTGCTGGGACTCCCACGTAGCGAGATGGCCCGCGCCGCGGAGCGCGCCGGGATCGCGTTCGCGAGCGAGGCGTTCGTCGACAGAGCTTATAAGCCCGATGGGACGCTGGTTCCGCGGGACGAGCCGGGCGCGGTAATCCACGATGTGAAGAGCGCGGTCCAGCGCGCGGTAATGCTCGTCAAAGGGCAGACGATCACGGCGGACGACGGTTCCGAGCTCCACATTGCAGCCCAATCGCTGTGTGTTCACGGTGACAATGCCGACGCACCGTCGATCTTGCGCGCGCTGGCCACTCGGCTCAAGGAATCCGGCGTGACGATCGCGCCGTTCGCCGCTTGACCCGCACACCGTTGCGCGCACACCCGCTCGGCGATTCGGCCGTCACCATCGTGTTGGGTGCTGAGCGGAGCGCCGAGCTTCTTCGCAGGGTTCACTCTGCGGCGCGTTCGCTCGAGGCCGCGAAGATCCCGCACGTCGAGGACGTCGTTCCGGCATATCTCGCACTCACGGTGTTTTACGATCCGCTTCACGTGTCGTACGAAGAGATTTCAGCAACGCTCATGGCTGCGTGCGATCGCGCGACGCACTCGGGCGCCAAGTCGGTTCAGTCGCGAGAGCACCGAATCCCGGTGCGGTACAATGGAATAGACCTCGAGGCGGTGGCCACTTCCACCGGCCTTTCAGTGGAAGAGGTCATCGCGCGGCACTCGGGCAGGACCTACACGGTCGACCTACTCGGATTCGTCCCTGGTTTTGCCTATCTGAGCGAGCTGGACCCGTCGTTGCAGCTGCCCCGCCGCGCGCAGCCTCGCCCCCGCGTAGCGGCGGGCAGCGTCGCCATCGCTGCGGCGCAGACCGCGGTGTATCCGCTCGATACTCCAGGCGGATGGCATATCATCGGCAGCACGCAGACCGTGATGTTCGATCCGACGCGCGAGGCGCCCGCGCTGTTAGCCCCAGGTGATACGGTGCGCTTCGAGCGGGTGGCATGATCACGATCACGCGGGCGCCACCGTACATCACGGTGCAGAACGGCGGGCGAAAGCATTCGCGCTCATTCGGAGTGCCGCGGGGCGGTGCGATGGATCTGTTTGCGATCCGTGCCGTCAATGCCATTGTTGGAAATTCTCTCGACGCGGCAGCGCTGGAGTGGGCGCTCGGTGGCGGGACCATCCGCTTCGATCGCGATTGTCTTTTTGCGATCGGCGGCGCAACCGCCCGTGCGACACTATCGGGAACGGTCGTCGCGCCCTGCACGACCACGCACGCCCGGGCCGGCGACGAGGTCACCGTCGAGCAAATCACGAGCGGCCGTTTTCTCTATCTAGCGTGCGACGGGGGCATCGACGTCCCAGTCCTCCTCGGCAGCCTATCCACCTATCTCCCGGGACACTTCGGAGGGTACGAGGGACGAATGCTCAGGAGCGGGGATTCGGTCGCGCTCGGTGCGCGGCCGGCCATCCATCCCGCTGAAGGATTCCATTCCGCCGCCGATCTGATGCCGCGCTACGATAGTGAGATCGTTCACGTTACGCCGGGCACCCAGGAAGATCTGTTCGATGAGTCAGCGTGGCGCACTCTGACCGAAAGCGAATACCGGATCTCCACAGCGTCGGACCGAACCGGGTACAAGCTCGAGGGCCCAGCCCTCGAGAACTCCCTGGGCACGCTCCCCTCCGAGGCTGGCTGCCCGGGCGCAATCCAGATACCCGGCGACGGACTCCCAATCGCGCTGATGGCCGACGCGCCAACTGTTGGTGGTTACGCCAAGATCGCCGTCGTCAGCGAGTCCGACCTGCCGATACTGGCCCAACGCCGCCCCGGCGAGAGCATCAGGTTCCAGCTCATCACCATTGAGCAGAGCCAGCGCGCTCTCAAGCGCCGCATATCGGACATGCACACGATCAGCCAGCACGCGAGCCGATCCTCTCCTGGCTGGCACGGCACGTCCTGAAGATCCGCGGTCGGACCCAATGCGCGTGAGACAAGCGCTCCGGAGCCACAGGCGCGGCTCCTGCATATGAATCGCTCCGTCGCCGCTTTAACAATGTTCAACAACTGTGGGGGACTGCGTCAATGGAACGAAGTGATAACCAAGGCACTGAGCCGAACGCGGGAAGCGATCGAACCAACATCGACGACGGTGGGATCTCGGGTCGAGTGAAGAGCGTGGCATCTTCAGTCAAGCAAAAGGCTTCAACCATACCTGCGATGCTCGCCGACGGACTCGAGGCGGGGGCAGACGCCCTGCGTCAGCGCCGGCCGTCGACCGGTGGGACGACGCCAGGTTCCTCCGTCGCGGTCGCCAATGATTCCAACATCTCCGCCGTCACAGATACTCTCGCCACGGGAATGCAGTCGAGCGCCGAGTGGCTTCGCGATGCGGATCTCGACAAGCTCAAGTCAGGTGTCGAGAAGCAGGTAAAGGAGCATCCAGCCCGGTCGCTTCTCGTCGCCCTTGGCGCCGGCTATCTGATCGGCAAGGTTCTCCGGCGGTAGTCATGACGATGGCGAGAGCACCACAATCCAATCGCGGAGTCGGACAGCTCCTCCGCGACGTGGCGGAAGACGGAGCGAATCTGGCGCGGCAAGAGGTCCAACTCGCGCGCATCGAGTTCGCCCAGATCGCGCGCGACATCGGAAAAGGCACGGGCCTAATGGTCGCGGCCGCAATGCTCGGACTGCTGACGGTGCAGATGCTCGTGTTCGGAGTCGCCCTTCTGATCGGCGACGCGCTGTTTCACGGGCACTACTGGATCGCCGCCTTCGTGCTGACCGCGATTCTGGGCGGAGTCGCGTTCTACCTGCTGAAGCGGGGCACAGCCCTTCTTTCGCCGCGGAACATCAAACCAGAGCAGACACTATCAACGCTACGGAGACACAAGGATGGGTGAAACCACGACCGAAGTCCGCGCGGAGATCGAGCAAACTCGAACACGCATCTCGGGCGCTATCGCCGAGCTGGAGCGCAAGGTAGACGTGACGCAGAAAGTCCGGGATTATCCGTGGGCCGCCGTCGGAGTCGCGTTCGGTGCAGGCATTGCCCTGAGCGCGTCCCGCGTCGATGTCAGAGCCGCAAGAATCACTGCCGATGCGACGAAGGAGACCGGTAGCAAGCTCGGTGGCGCGCTCGATGGAGTAGTGGCCGCTCTGGTCGCCGGAGTCACTCAGGCTTTTCATTCCCGAATCGACGGGATGGTCGATGAAGTCGTGACATCCATTCGCGGAGCCTCGGCACGCCGAGCGGTCGGCACCGGTGACCGAGGCGCAGACTCGCCGATGAGGGTGGACTGACGGCACGCAATGGCGATCGGCGCACCGAGCAAATGTGACTTGCGCTGATCGCCACAACCCCCTAAATCCGAGGTTCCTGCGAGCCGAGGCGATCCCTTCTCGCGCTCGCCCAAGCGGAGGTAACCCTGCGTCCTCGGATCCGTGTCGGACAAGCTGTCCTGGGCGCGCTCTTGCTCGCGGCAGTCGAGCCAGTGATCGCTCGCCCGGAATCTTCCGTGTTTGCGCAGCAGCAGACGGCGAAGCCGCGGGCTCCCTTCCGCGTTCCATCCGTTGACGAGCTGAAAGACAGCACATACCGGGCATCGGCGCTCCGGGGGCGCGCGCTCCTTCTGGCGACGCGCGACAGCCTTCCGCACAACGTCGGCAATTCTCTCCGCTGCGCCAGTTGTCACCTCGACGGCGGGCTGCGCCGGGACGCGATGCCCTGGGTCGGCAGCTTCGCGCGGTTCCCGCAATACCGGCCGAGGAGCGGTAAAGTCGATCTGATCGAGGACCGGATCAACGACTGCTTCCGGCGGAGCATGAATGGCAGAGCGCTCGCCCCCGCGGGCGGAGACATGCGCGACATCGTCACCTATTTCGCATTTCTCTCGAGCGGGACTCCCGTCGGCGCGGAGACGGAGGGACAGGGTTTGCCACGGCTTCAGCCGCTCAAGGGCGATCCCGCCCGCGGTGCCGGCGTTTTCGCAGCCTCGTGCGCACGGTGTCACGGAGCCAGCGGCCAGGGCACCGCACTCGCCACACCACTATGGGGACCCCGCTCGTACAACGTCGGAGCCGGAATGTCGAGAATCAACACCGCCGCCTCGTTCATTCACGCGCTCATGCCCATCGATCGCGCGCAAC
>JAYWBE010000235.1:0-5334 GCA_043781715.1 Gemmatimonadaceae bacterium | reverse complement strand
GAAGGAGCTTTATGATGAACTATTCAGGCGGATGGATGGGCGGAGGGATGTGGATTTGGACGGTGATCGGCGTACTGGTGGTGGTCCTGCTAGTCGTCGTGATTAACAAGCAGTCCAGGAAATAATCGTGAGTTCACGACCCGCCCGCAAAGTGAACTGTCACCCTTAAGAGAAAACTGATGCTGGTTGGTTCCGCGAGAGCGGGCATCCACAATACCAAAGCAAGGAGCTGTCAGAGCCCAGCTAATCGCTGAGAGCTATTCCGTCGCAGTCGGGAACACACAATTCGGAGATCGCGCGTTTCTTCCTACAAAACCAATCGAAGACGCGCGATCTCTCGATCCGCGAAACTCTTACGCCTGTACGAAAGCTCCCAGCAAAACAGCGTAGTTCTCTTACAGCCCCCTGCTTCAATATTCGATGCGCTTCCGAAGCGCCGCGATCCTTACTTTACAAGCTCCGCTGTGGCGGTTGCCCCATTCATTTCAGGAATCACGGTCGAAATCTTGACGACCTGGCGCGATGCCTTGTCCACCCACAACGTCGTGCTCTCACCGGAACCGCCATCCGCCGGGGTGATCTCGACCTTCCACGCATCAAAGGAACCCGCCTGCACAGTCACCTTCTCGCTGCCGGTGACCTTGAGCTGGCGCGGCTTAACCTTCTGTGCCATCAAGTCGAAGTTGCGGTAGCTCGTCGTGTAGCCCTCGGCCAGTGGAAGCGCCGCGACCACATCGCTTGCTCCCGGTCCGTCGGCGAAGAGGTTTCCCACCAAATCAGCGTTGATCGGCCGCTCCTGCCCGTTCATCGTCATCTTGCCCGTCGCCTTGTTGTCGGCGAACGCGACCTCGACCGTAGCGGGCCCCTGGTGAACCACGCGCTTCCGCAGCAGCAGCGTTCCCTTGTCGATGGTCGCTACATCGTTGCCAGTCATCATCGGCATCACGGTTGCCTCGGTCACGACCCACGTGCCGGCCGTATCCTTCACGGTGCGCGTGAGATCCATCGGAATCGTCTGACCCTGCACGGTGAGGGTCCCCTTGTACCTCGCGGTGCCTACTGTCAACCCCGCCGTCGGTTTGGGCGCGCTCGACGATACTTCCACTTTCTTCGCCAACACTACGGTCTTGGGATCGACCGTCAGCTCGGCCATGCGCGCCGTGATCGCCGGAGTCATGCTCTGCTCGTACCGCCCGCCCAGATGCTTCGCCAGGAATTTCTCGGCGGATGTAAACAGCACGAGATTGTTGATGGGCCGAGCGAAGCCGTGGCCCTCGTCGGGGGCGAGGATGTACTCCACCGGGGATCCGCGATCTCGTAGCGCGATCACGATCTGCTCGCTCTCGGCTCTGTTCACTCTGGGATCGTTGGCGCCCTGAATGACCATGAGCGGCGCCTTGATCTTCGCGGCCGAGTTGAGCGGTGACTGCCTCTCGAGCTGCGCGCGCCCCGCGGGAGTATTCGGATTCCCCATCCGCTCGTGGAAGATGGTTCTGATCGATTCCCAGTACGGCGGAATCGAATTGAGCAGCGTGATGAGATTGGACGGCCCTACTATAGATACGCCGGCTGCGTACACGTCCGGCGTGAAGGCGAGGCCCGCGAGCGTCGCGTAGCCGCCGTACGAGCCGCCCATGATGCCGACTCGTTTCGGATCGACGGTTCCCTGCGAGACGAGGTAGCGGACGCCGTAGGTGAGATCGTCCTGCATCTTCTGACCCCACTCATTGTTGCCGGCGTTGAGGAATTTCTTGCCGTAGCCGGTGGAGCTTCTGAAGTTCGGCTGAAGCACCGCGTAGCCACGGTTGGCGAGGAACTGCGCGATGGAGCTGTAGCCCCAGTTGTCGCGCCCCCACGGCCCACCGTGTGGGAAGACGACGAGTGGAAGATTTTTGGGCGCGACACCAACGGGAAGCGTGAGGTACGCGGGAATCATGAGGCCATCGACGGACGGGTATCGGATGGCTTTCTGCTGCGCGAGCGCTTCGCGCGGCAGCTTGTCGAAGGTGCTGTACTGGTAGGTGAGGTTCTTGGTGTTGCGATCGAAGAGGTAGCGCTCGCCGGGCTCCCTGTCGCTGGAGGCGACAATCATCCACAGCCGCTCGTCTTTGGTCGAGGAAGCCGGCGTGATCTCTTTGCCGGGGAGTTTGCTCTGAAGAAGCTTGTAATCCTTTTCCCACTCCTTGTCCTTCCAGTAGATGCGGCTGCGTTCGTCCGTGTAAGAGGTGGAGACGAGCTCGTCGGTGACGTCGGAGAAGGTGGCGCTGCCGAAGTCGACCCGATTGAGCGGATCCGACTCGACGAGCTGCTCTGTCTGTGTCGCCGGATCGAAGAGGACCAGGCGGGTGAGATCCGGATTCCCCTTGTTCGTCTCCATGTAGATCTTGCTGTTGTCCTTGCTGAAACGATCCGGACCGCAGGTCTCGAATACGTTGCAGGAATAGACTTTTGTGAACCCCGTCGGATCGACGCGCAGGATCTCGGTGTCACCCTTGTCGGTGCTGCGAACGGCGAGGCGAAGCGTGCCGGTGTTGTCGAATACCCACGCCGCGATGCGCTCGGTGTTCTGCCGCATGAGAGTGCGCTCACCGGTCGAGATGCGGACGCGATAGAGATCGTGCCACGCCTTGTCGCGATCGTTGAGGCCCACGTACATGATGTCGGGGTCATTCTTCGGCACCGAGTAGAGAACCGCGCGAACGCCCTTTGCGGCGGTGAGATTCCGTGCGGCGGGAACATCCTGACCAGCAGCGGGAGAAGATGCGGGATCGACAGCGTAGACGTTGTAGTTCTCGTCGCCCCCCTGGTCCTGCACGAACAATATGTACTTCCCATCTCGGCTCCAGAAATACTGGGTGACCGGGCGCTTGGTGTCGTTGGTTATGAGCTTGGCCGCGGAGTAGGGATCGGCGGTGCGCTTGACCCAGATATTGCGCGTGTCTTTGTACGGCTTGAGGAACGAGATGTAGCGGCCGTCGGGCGAGATCTGCGCGCCGGAGATTTCCGGATTGCCGAAGAACAGCTCGCGTTCGATGATCGGCGGTTGCTTGCCGTTCTGCGCCACGGCGGCGATGGGCGCGGTGAAGACGATCGCGGTAGCAAGGGACCGTAGAATGGCGGTCCGATTGATGACGGAGAATCTCATATGCCTCTCAGAGCTCGTTATTGTGGCGTGGTAGGCGAACATATGTCTCGACTAACCTAAGGCCGAGGGAAATCCGCCACCAGAGCGCGCTGAACAGGTGCCCAGCGCGGAGATTTCACACGGCCGCTGGGCAGGCCCGTCTGTTCTCTCATTAACGAAAAAGGCGGCTCTTCCGAGCCGCCCTTTCCGTGCCAGGTACTTCGCTATGCGAAGAACGGTGTGACTATGGCTGTCACCTGGTCCTTCGTGAGAGGCTCGTCGAACGCTTCTGTGACTGCGTTCAATCCGCCATTGCCATTTCCAAGCGCGCTGACGTCCAAACCCGCCTGAGTCGCGTTGTCCTCACCATTGTAAATCGCCTGCGTGAACGCGGGCAGATCATCGCGACTGTTTCCGCTGATCCAGCCTTTCTTGCCGCGCAGTCGGCGGATCTCGGACGCGTGCCGTGCCTCCACAGCATGGATGCTGAGAGCGGCGTTTAGCGCGGGCTTGTCGTTTATCAGTCGCCCTGCTTGCCCTTTGTAGGCACGGACGCCCGTGTCTTCGAAAGCCTGCGATAGTACCTGGAATGTCGCGTACTGCCCCACCGAGAAGTTGAACCCGGGCACGTTGCCTTTTGCGGTGAAATCAAAGTTGGGTTTGGCACCAGGAGTCGCGCCGCGTTGCGTGATGAAGGTCTTCAGCGCCGCGACGTGATCGTTCTCGTGCTTCTGAATGGTCTGGAAGATCGGCAGATCACTCGGTGGAATGAGGCCAACCGAGCCGACGCCGCGGTTGTAGAACTCGGATTCGAGATACTCGAGCGTGAGCGCGAACTGCAGAACGTCGATCACGTCGGCCGGGGTCTGCCCGTACGCGTCCCTGGCCAGCGCGGCGAATGCGACGGGGATGGAGCCGAGCGCCAGCGCTGCCATCACCTTCGAGTTTGTGCTCCGGCCGTTGGCGATCTCCTCGCGGCGGTTTTCGACCGTCTGGAGGATTTCAGGATCGATCGAATCGAATAGCGTTTTTTGTGGGGTCGTCATTGGTCAATCGCTCCTTACTGGCCGTTGTTGTTGGGGCCTTCGACGAACGTCGTCGGCGCATTGTTGAATGTCAGCTTCTCCACCACGAAGCCTTGTGCCGACGCGGCGACTTTGGCTGGGCTGAATACATCGTCGAATGATTTGGGCGCGAAGCTGTCCGGGTTCGCTCCGGATGCACCACCGGCCTTGGGTGTGATCAGGTCGCGAATCGCGGCGGCATGCCGAGCTTCGACGGAGACGATCTTCCCGGCGACGAGCAGGTTTGTCGTGCTCGTGAGGTACTGCGCCGCGCCGTTATAGGCGGCGACACCGAGATCCTCGAACGTTTTCGCCGTTGCAAGCACCGATGTGCGGTCCTTAAAATTCAGCGAGCCGTAGTTCGTGTGCACGGTAAAGTCGTTCGATGCGCCGAGGACTGCCTTGAGCGCTTCGCGGTGAACGACCTCGTGATATTTCACGTCGGTGAGAAGCGTCTGATCGGCCGCCGTGAAGTTGGACCCGGAAAAGTTTGCCACCACCTTCGTGTAGAAGTCCGCCTCGAGCTGTTCCAGGGCGTAGGCAAACTGCAAGACGGCAGTATCCCCTTTCGCGAAATCGATCACTAGCGGGCCACCACTCCCCGGAGGTCCGGTGATTCCATTGGTGCTATTGCAGTTTACGAGCACGCTCGGCAGAAAGATCACCGCGCCGCTCAAGCCTACGAGCTTCAAAAAGTCCCGCCGCGTTCTCCCGTCGAGCAGTTGCTCGGGGCGGGAAATCACCATCGTTTTCTCGTGAATCATCTGCGCCACCTCCGATTACTAGCACTCGTGCACCAGCGAACGCCGCTAGTGGCGCCGCCTCGAAATCTTCGTGTGAAGCTTGCGAGGCAGACCGGAGGCCGCGGTTACTCGAACGGCTGACAATCCATGGCTTTCGATGCTCGACGTGCAACAGTTGGGTTTGTCTGCGTCCGCTGCTGCACTTTTGGTCCCTCCGGTCGAAACGATGCTTGCAACCTTATCCTGACTGGGGAGCATTACGGGGGAATTAATCACCGTTCACGCGGGCGTTTCTCACCAGCCCGCGTGCCACCCTCGCGTTGAAGCTGACAATTCCCGAGGCGGAGCTCTGCGAACGCCTGCGCAGAGCGGTTGATGAAGCTGCTGCAAGAGACGCAGATTC
>JAYWBE010000234.1:0-5352 GCA_043781715.1 Gemmatimonadaceae bacterium | reverse complement strand
ATGGCAGCAGCATCACGACGTACAAGGCCATCGGCGCCGTCGCGCGTCTCACCATTTGGATCGTTCTCGGCCTCGTCGCGCTGTCGGTACACAATGTCGAGATCAGGCCGCTGCTCACCGGCCTCGGGATCGGCGGACTTGCGATTGCGCTCGCCGTTCAGAACATCCTCGGCGATCTGTTCGCCGCCATCTCGATCGTCATCGACAAGCCGTTCGTGGTCGGCGACTCGATCTCGGTCGAGAACTATCGCGGCAAGGTGGAGCACATCGGCCTCAAGACCACTCGCGTGCGGAGCGAGTCGGGAGAGCTGATCATCTTCTCCAACGGTGAGCTGCTCAAGAGCAAGATCAGGAATTACTCGCGATAAAAAAGGCGTCCGCGCTCTCGCGCTGGACGCCTTAGTCGGTGGATCGGCTGGAGGTTACGCTTCTAGACCAGTCTCGCCTCGAGCTGGAGATCGACGTTGCCCTTCAACGCTTTCGAGACCGGGCATCCTTCCTTGGTTTCCTGCGCGATCTGGTCGAATTTCACCTTGTCGATTTTCGGCACCGTCGCCTGCACGTTGAGCTTCATCGTGGTGATGCCGAATCCGCCCGGAACTGCCTGAACCGTGCACGCTGCGCTTGTCTCGACCTTCGTGGCGGGCGTGCCGTTCTTCTCGAGGCCGCCCGCCAGCGCCATGCTGAAGCACGCCGCTTCCGCGGCCGCGAGCAGCTCTTCGGGATTGGATCCCGCTCCGCTCTCGAACCGCGAGCTGAAGTTGTATTGGGCGCTGATCGAGCCACTCTCGCCCTTGAAGCTTCCTTTTCCGTTCTTGAGTCCGCCTTCCCAGACTGCAGTTGCTTTTCTCGTTGGCATCCGGCTCTCCGTTGCGTGTTGAAGATTTGAATGGCGAAAGCTAATTACATTGCAGCGCATGGAGAGCGCTCCCGCCAGCTCTGGCATTCCGCCGTCCATCGATCGAGTGTTGCGACTATTCCGGTCGATGGGGCGCGAGGAGAAGATGCAGGCACTCGTCCAGTACTCGAAGAAGCTCGAGCCGATGCCGGATCGGTTCAAGGATCTCGACCGTGGATCGTTCACCGTTCCGGAATGCCAGACGCGCGTCGACATCATTCCGGAAATGCGTGACGGGCGGATGTACTTCTACGCCGATCTCAACGTCCGCCAGTCGCCTACGATCGCGGCTGTTCTCGCCATCATCTTCGGAGCGGTGAACGGTCAGCCGCCGTCGACCACGCTCGGAATCCCTGTTGATTTCGTCAGCATATTGATGGAAAGCATTGGACTGGCGGCGCGGGAGCCGGGCCTGAGCGCGATGATAACGAGGCTCAAGCGATACGCTCGCGACGCGGAAGCCCAGACTGCCAATGGATGAGAAGCCCCAGCGGTGGCTTACTCGATCGAGAACGATATCTCGCCCTCGCACAATTCTCAGCGACCGCTAACTTCTGCGGGTTGATGCCGGATCACACAACAAGGAGCCAGCATGGCAGATCAGACGCAGACGTTGGGCACACACCGTCGGTGGGTTCCGGCGTGGCATTTCTTCGCTCTTCCCGTATTGCTCATCAACGTGTTCGTGGTGGCGGTGAATTTCATCCGCGACCCGAGACTCATCAACGGGTGGGCCGTCCTGGTAGCGATTGCGTTTTTCCTCGGAATCTTGCTCTCCCGGACCATGCCCCTGCGCGCTCAGGACCGCATCATTCGTCTCGAGGAGCGCGGCCGGCTCGAGCGGGTTCTCCCAGCCGATTTGCGTAGCCGCATTGGCGATCTGACCGCCGACCAGTTAATTGGCCTCCGATTCGCGCCCGATGATGAAGTACCCGAACTCGCGCGGCGGGCACTCGGCGGGGAGCTCAAGACTCGGGCCGACATCAAGCGCGCTATTCGGAACTGGCGCCCGGACCACATGAGAGTGTGACCGCCATCGACCGCTGTGCGCTTAGCTACAAATCTCTCCTCGAGCTGACATCGACGGAACATCGCCGCTGGCGCGACTGGTTCGTCGAGCATCCAAAGGCGTGGGCGGTGCCGTTCGCGACCGGTCGCATGGCGAGGATCGGTGGAGTGGTGCTGCACATTTTCGCGGTGGAGCTGCGTTACACGCAGCGGTTGCTGGATCAGGAAGTGACGACATGGGAGGAATTCCGGCAGACCTCGATGGAAGAAGTGTTCGAGCTCGGCGATCATGCTCGCGGCCAGCTGGTGCATTTTCTCACGACGGCACCCGACAAGGAGCTCGATCGCGTGCTGACGTTTCAGACTCTCACGGCCGGCACGGTCTCAGCCAGCAAGCACAAGATCGCGTCGAACATCTTTCTGCACGACATCCGCCACTGGGGTCAGATCGCGACGGTGCTACGGCAGAACGGGTTCGCCGATCAGTGGGCGCACGACATGCTTCTCAGTAATATCGAGATGTAGACGTCGCTTGTGTGGATCCGGTCGCACTGCAGAGCGGGTGTGATTTTCCCCACGATGGTTGTAACGTACTTGGAATCGAACTAAGCGCTCATTTAAAGGAAGATGAATGGCAGACGTCACGATTGAAGTTCGCAAGAATGGCTCGTACCGAGTGTACGGCGAAGTGAACCTTGTCGATCACGAAGGAAATCCCGTTCCCATTCCAGAGGGCAAACGGAAGTCTTCTCCAGAAGGCAAAACGTGGATCTCGCTCTGCCGCTGCGGCGGCTCAGTGATGAAACCGTTCTGCGACGGGACCCACAGCCGCATTGGATTTATCGGCGCCGAGGAAGCGGTCGAGAAGACCGACGCTACTCACCCATTGCCTTGATCAGCACGCGCTTGGGACGCTGGCCGTCCCACTCGCCATAAAACACGCGCTGCCACGGACCAAAATCGAGTTTCCCCCTCGTGACGGGCACGATCACTTCGTGACCGACCGCTAGCGACCGAAGGTGCGCCGCGGCATTGTCCTCGCCGGTGCCGCCGTTGTGCCGATAGTCATCGGGTGACCACGGCGCGATTCTGTTCTCGAGCCAATCGAGAATGTCCTTCCACAATCCGGGCTCGTGATCGTTCACGAATACCGACGCCGAGATGTGCATCGCCGACACCAGCACCATCCCTTCGGTGACTCCCGCCGCCGCTCGGCATTTCTCGACTTCTTCGGTGATGTCGATGATCTCCTGCCGCTTTTCCGTGTTGAAGGTCAGGTACGTCGTGTGAGTGTTCACGCCGGCTGACTCTTCTCGAGCAGCTTCGCGTGCCACGAATCGCCGATGCTGAGCTCGAAGCGCGCCTTCCATTCGCCCAGCGTAGTCACGGTTGGATCGAAGACCTGAGTCTCAGGGCCGATCTTTCCTCCCCCGCCGAGTGCCGTGAACTCTTCCCGGTCGACGGACTCAATGGCGCCTTTTTCATCACGGAAGAAGATGAGACCGCTAGTGACGAGACTGGCGCCGAGCTTGGGCTCGAGTGCCTTGAGCGTTCGGAACAGGCCATCGATCGAGCATCCAGATGCGCCCGCCGTCGATTGATCCACGGCGACTGTGAGGAAGCGGCCGTACTTCCAGTCTTTGCCGACGGTTAGCGGAGCGCCGTGCGCCTTCCACTGCGGCAGAAACCGGTCGACTTCCTTCAGCAATGTGTCGGACGCACCCGCGTCCAGCGTGCGATCGCTGCCGAACACCCAGATGCGCGCGTCGTCGGGCAGGTCCTCGATTTTCACTAACGGCATAAACGCTCCCTCATAGACAATACCCGTTCGCCACGAACCAGCAACGGCTGTAAGGCGAGTTTTTGAAGAAATCGAGCAGCCTTTCGGCGACTTTGGTCTCACCACCCTGTGAAGGATGCATGCCGTCTTCCTCGAAGTCAGCCCGCGCCCACCCGAGCCCGTCGGAGCGCGGTGTCGCACCATCCGCCCACATGTATGGTCCCCACAATATCAACGGGGCTGCCTTTTTCGTGTAGTTGAGAGTTCCCGCCCGCGGGTTGGCCGGGAGTCCCCGCATCTCGTTGATCTGCGACTCGATCACCCATTTTACCGAGAAGCCGCTCTCGTATGCATACGGCTCGGGATTCAGATCGGTCGTCGCATAGCCGCCATAGACGCGGCTCGATAGAAACACGAGGCGGAGATTCGGATAGCGGACCCGCAGCGCGCGCAGAACCATGCCCAGATTCGTGAGAAGGACATTCGCATCGGCGCTGTCGACGGCGGTGGGATGAACGCTGTCCGCCTTTCCCGCGAGCGATACCGAAGGCTTCTGATCATCCAGCTTGACCCACACCGCCTGCACCTGATTCTCGCTCAACCCCAACGGCGCGAGACGCGCAACCTTGACGCGATCGTAGGTGGGAGAGGCGGGCGAATTCCACTCCGGCGCATCTTGGGCCTCCGCCGCGCCATTTACGATCACCATCGTGTAATGGTTGACGCTCGGATCCGCCGCCGCTTTCCCCATGAACGTCCACGGCGCGCACGGCGGACCCGAGCTCTGCGAGCACCACTCCTGTGTCGCGTTCGACATTCCGATCGAGAGCAGCACATACTTGCCGAACGGGCTCTCGTCGCCATTCACATCGAGGGGCTTGATCGAGTTTCGTCGGGCGCGCGCGGCGGAATCATGATCCGCTGGGGGCTGGTTGATTCCACCGGGATATATTCCGCCGGTATTTCCGTAGTACGTCCGCGCGAGCAGATCAGTCAGCGGAATCCTTACGGTGTCGGTCGGAGGCCCGACGACGACAGGCTTCGGCGGAGGTGGCGGTGGGGGAGGAGGCGAAGCGCACCCGATCAGCGCGCTCGCGAACGCCAGACCAACCAGAGTGCGACGTCTGGCCGGCATTACTTACTGAATTTGCGCGGCCTTTACTCTCTTTCGCTCCAGCAGAGCCCGTCCCTTCGCTTCCCTCGCGGCCTCGGCTGTCGAACGCTCGCTCTCCATGTGCTGCTCGAGCGCCTTCCACGTCGCCTCGGTGGGCTCCGCATACGCGATCAGTACGACGGACAGGTGATCGTTTCGACTGACGAGCATCTCCTTGTCGAGAGCGACGACTGCGTGCGTATGGTCGTCGGCAAGGATCATCGTGCGTCTCGTTCGATGAAGAACGGCGGGATATGCCGGCGTGCTCGCGGTGATGCTGAGATTCTCGATCGGACGGAACGCACCGCTGCGCTCCTGCAAGTACCTGCTGTCCGGCTTCACTACAACCTTGACCGCCATCCCTTCTCTCCAGCGCGAATGTCTCCCTCAATCTACACCAGTAGCGCTGCGCGTGATTCAGCCGTCAGCGTAGAGGTCGTCGCGCGTGAGGGGAATGTTCGAATGCCCGCGCGCATCAGGCTTCGCCAGCAGCGTCTGGATGACGTTGATCGC
>JAYWBE010000233.1:0-5369 GCA_043781715.1 Gemmatimonadaceae bacterium | reverse complement strand
TCGTCCGTCAGCGTGAACGCCGCCGGCGGGAAGTTCTACGAGCCGGGCTCCCAGCGCTCGATCTACCTCGGAGTGAGCCTTTTCGCCACAGTGCCATCGCGGCGATGATCGCGTGAACGGGAGCGTTTCGGCGGCCCCCTCGCGGGCCCCCGACAAGAGCGGTCACGCGTCATTGCTCCCTAGGCCCAGCGCGAGCCGCAGCTCGCTCGAGCCTCGCTCCAGGCCCGCCAAGGTCTGCGCGACGAGCGTGACGTGACCAACCTTCCGCTTCTCGGTGGGCGCCTTCCCATAGAGGTGCAGGTGTGCGCCCTCCACCGCCATTACGCGTTCAACGGGCGGAATGTATCCGATGATGTTGAACATCACGGAATTGCCGCGCGGAGTCGTGACCCCGAGTGGCAGCGACAACACCGCTCGCAGATGATTCTCGAACTGACTGGTCTCCGCGCCCTCGATTGTCCAATGACCTGAGTTATGAACCCGCGGAGCCATCTCGTTCGCAAACAATTCCCCGTCGACCGAAAAAAGCTCTAACGCGAGGACGCCGACGTATGCGAGACGGTCCATGAGTCGCCGGCAGTACTCGATCGCCAGCGTAGCGAGCTCCGGCGTGACGCTCGGCGCCGGCGCGGTCGATTTTCTAAGAATCCCCTCGCGATGGACGTTCTCGATGGGCGGATAGAATACTTCCCTGCCTGCTGTGTCCCGGACACCAATCACGGAAAGCTCATGCTGAAACTCGACGTACTTCTCCACCAGGAGCGGCGATCCCGCGAGCTGTTGCCACGCCGCGTCGAGCGACGCCGCATCGTGGATCACGGCCTGTCCCTTTCCGTCGTAGCCCATTCTTCGGGTCTTGAGCACCACCGGCAGCCCGATCCGCGCGGCAGCACGTTGCAGATCCTGGATCTGGTCGACCGCCGCGAAGGGTGGAGTCGGGATATTCAGGTCGTTGAAGAGCTGCTTCTCCAGCAACCTGTCCTGCGCGGTCGCTAACGCTTTCACCGGCGGAAAAACCTTCATGCGCTCGGCGACGAATCGCACTGTCGAGACAGGGATGCTCTCGAATTCGTAGGTGACGACGTCCACGCCCTCGAGAAAGCGCTCGAGCGCCGCGTGATCGTCGTAGCCCGCGGTGATCAGCTGCCCAATCTGTCCGACAGGTGCGCCGGCGTTGGGATCGAAGAATCTGAACTCGATGCCGAGCGGGTAGCCGGCGAGCGCGAGCATCCTTCCGAGCTGCCCGCCACCGAGGATCCCGACTCTCACTCGCTCGCGGCCGGATCGGGCTGAGCGAGAACCGCGTTGGTCTGCTCGGCGCGGAACGCGCGCAGCCTCTCTCTGACATCGGGCCGATTGATGGCAACGATGGACGCGGCGAGCAGCGCGGCGTTGATCGCGCCTGGCTTACCGATCGCCAGAGTTCCGACCGGAACACCCGCCGGCATTTGCACGATCGAGAGCAGCGAGTCTATGCCCTGAAGCGCCTTCGATTCGACCGGAACGCCCAGCACTGGAAGGATGGTCTTGGCCGCGATCATCCCGGGGAGATGCGCCGCGCCGCCCGCTCCCGCGATGATCACTTCGATTCCCCGCTGCTCGGCGGATGCTGCGTACTCGAAGAGCAGGTCGGGAGTGCGGTGGGCGGAGACGATCTTCGTCTCGTGCGGAACACCGAGGACATCGAGAATCTGCGCCGCGTGCTGCATGGTGTCCCAATCGGACTTGGAGCCCATTATCAGTCCAACAAGCGCTTCGGCCACGGCGATTCCTCTCGGTGTTGTGATCCGGCTCGCGCCGCTTACAGTTGCCGTTCCAGTCCCTGCTCGAGATCGTCAAGACCGAGTTCGGCTCCGGCGACAATCTCGTAATCGAAATCGTCCTCGTCCGGCACGCCAACATCGTCCAGCGCTCGGGCCCCGAGATCCTGCAACACGGTCCGACGCTCGAGCTCGAGCAGCAGATCGCTGATTCGGTAGAAGCTCCTGCGATGGTGCGGGGTGATTCCGTGCGACGTGAGTCCGGCCACGTGCTCGCGCGTAGTGTAGCCGGCGTTGTGGTCCCAAATATACTGCGGATAGCGCAAGCCGAGTCGCGTCATCAGGAGATCGCGCGTGACTTTGGCGATGATGGACGCGCACGCGATGCTGAAGCACCGCGCATCGCCGTGAACGACGGCCGTGTGCGGGATGGGAAGGGTGCGCATGGGGCGCCCGTCGATCACGACGTAATCCGGCTTCACCTCGAGGCGATCCAGCGCGCGCCGCATGGCAAGCACACTCGCCTGATAGATGTTGATGCGATCGATCTCGTGCACCGATGCGGCGCCGAGCGAGAACGCGACCGCGCGCTCACGTATCTTGACGGCGAGGCGCACCCGTTGATCATGCGTGAGCCGCTTGGAGTCGTCCACTCCGGCGATGGAGCGAGTTTCGGCGGGCATTATCACGGCGCAGGCGACGACGGGTCCCGCGATCGGACCTCTGCCTACTTCGTCGACACCGGCGAGGAGCGGGCCCTTCTCGATGCGCAGGTCACGCTCGATGGTGGTCCAGCGCTTCCGCCGCGGCATGTGCCCACGGCGGGTTTGTTTTGCATTGGGATTTGGAGCTTCGGGGGTCGACTGGGGAGTGCCCGGTTCGACCTCGTCCTGCATGCTGTTCTACGCTCGGTGAGCGAGGAGCGCGCTAGGCCTCGACCCCGGCCTCAGCTCCTGCCTCTGCTACGGTCTCCGAGCCCGGGACCGTCACTTTGGCCTTCCGCTCCCTGATGCGGGTAGCCTTGCCGGTCAGGTGGCGCAGGTAGTACAGCTTGGCGCGACGCACGCGTCCGCGGCGAACCACGATGATCTCCGCGATCATCGGGCTATGAACGGGGAAAATGCGCTCGACGCCGATGCCGTTGGAGATCTTGCGGACCGTGAAGGTCGCGCTGACCCCGCCGCCGCGCTTGGCGATGCAGACACCCTCGAAAGCCTGGATTCTTTCCTTGTCGCCCTCGCGCACGCGCACGTTGACGCGGAGCGTGTCACCGGCCCTGAACGGGGGGATGTTATCGCGGAGCCACTCTTTCTGGGTTTCGATGAAGGGATGCATATGGCGCTCGGGGCTGGAGTTAACAGCCTGGTAAAGACATGTTTAGGCGATTCTCGGGTAGCCACGAAAAGTAAACCTTCAACGGGCTCAATGCCAGTCAACTCGAACTGCAACTGGCTGTTGCAGTGGCAGTCTGGGTTAGGCGAGGCGGAATTCTCAGCGCTCACGGGGCTCCGAGCGACGGCTCCGAGTGAGCCTCGCCCCCTCCTCTTCGCGCCATTTGGCAATTCTTGCGTGGTCGCCTGAGAGCAAAACCTCGGGCACCGCGTGCCCACGAAACTCCGGTGGTCGCGTATAACTCGGTGCGCTCAATCCTCGGCCGAAAAAAGAATCTCCGCGAGCGCTGTCGAGATCTGACATCGCTCCAGGGAGAAGGCGTACCGTCGCATCGATGATCGCAAGCGCCGCCGCCTCCCCTCCACTCAACACGAAATCTCCAAGCGATATCTCTTCAGTTGCGAGATGATCGGCGACACGCTGGTCTATGTCCTTGTAGTGGCCACATAACAGCGTGAGCTCGTCGCCGCCTGAAAACCGCTCGGCGTCGGCATGCGAGAAAACCCGGCCTCGCGGGGACAGCAACACAATCGGCGGCTTGGTGTTCAGCGATTCCACCGCCTCGAAGAACGGCTGCGGCTTCATCACCATCCCGGCGCCCCCGCCGTACGGAGCATCGTCGACGGTTCGGTGCTTATCGTGCGTGAAATCGCGCAGGTCTACGAGGTTATAGCGCACGCTGCCGGCCGCCGCCGCGCGCGACGGGATGCTCAGGCCGAGCGGCCCGCTGAAGAACTCGGGAAAGATCGTGATGACGTTGATCCTCAGTGACACGCGCTACTCCCCGCCGAGTGACGCGTCGATCAAGCCGAGCGTGTCGTTGATCAGGATCGTTCGCGCCTCGATGTTCGTCCGGACGACGAGCTCGGGACGGTATGGAATCAGCACGCTTCCGCGCGGCGTCTCGATGTCGAGCATGAGTCCCTGAGGCAACTCGTAGAACGTCGTCACTGTGCCGAGCTCCTCGCCGCTGGTGCTCACGGCTTTCATCCCGATCAGGTCGTGGAGATAGACCTGATCTTCCTTGAGGGGCGGCAGCTCGTTGAATGGCGCGAGCAGGTAGCGTCCACGCCACAGCTCGGCGCTGTCACGGTCCTGGAGCTCTTCGAACCGGACGATCAGGCCCTTCTTGAACGGCCGCGACTCCGAGACGGTGAGCGTCGGAGTCGCCTCTTGTCCGCTGGCGTCGCGGACGACGGCCAGATCGCCGGTGGATGTCCCCGCAAAAACACGACTGCCGGACGCGAAGACCACGTCCGGCTTATCGGTGAGAGGCTCGATGACCACCTCTCCACGAATTCCCTGCGCTTTGCGGATCAGCCCGACGATCGCGTATTCGGGCTCAGGCATGTGAGACCGTGGCGCTCTAGGCGCCGGCGGCTGTTTCGTCCGACTTCTCGCTGACCGGGATCGCGACGACTGTGCGCTCGATGCCGAGTCTCTGCTCGTGACGCCGTTTGAGAACGCCGGCGCGCCGAAGGAGCGACCTCACTGTGTCGGTCGGCTGGGCGCCGAGGTTGAGCCAGTGGTTGGCTCTGGCTTCATCGACTTGAAGAGAACCCTCGCTCTGGCGGGGAGCATACTGGCCGATGATCTCGATGAACTTGCCATCGCGCGGACTCTGCGAATCAGCGATGAGAATGCGGTAGAACGGTGCGTTTTTCCGCCCGACGCGGCGGAGACGAATCTTTACCATCTCTGTACTGCTCCCTGGAGGGTGTTAAATGAGGCGCTCTTCGCGCCTCTCGTCCGGGCTCCTCGCATCGCCGGTGGTTCCGGCACGCACCCGGTACTACTTGGTCATACAATGTAATGGGTTAAGGTCTCGGCATACAGCTGTGCGCTTCGACTGACCCCCCGAATACCGAAGCAGGGAGCCCACAGCTTTGCAGCTAATCGCCGGGAGCTTTTCTGGTGGCGTTACGGCCTGGGCCAACCCGAAGGACTTACCGGCCGAACATCCCCGGCATCGAAGGCATTCCCATGCGTCCCCCGCCCGCCATTTTTTTCATCATCTTCTGCATCTCGCGGAATTGATCGAGCAGCCGGTTCACGTCGCTGATCGGCCGGCCGGCACCCTTGGCGATTCGCGCGCGTCTCGAGCCATTGATCACGCCGGGATTCTTCCGCTCCTCGGGCGTCATCGAGAGCACGATCGCCTCTACGTGCTTCATCCGCTTGGGATCCGCCTTCATCTGCTTGAGCGCCTTGGTGTTC
>JAYWBE010000232.1:0-5372 GCA_043781715.1 Gemmatimonadaceae bacterium | reverse complement strand
CACCGTGGCTCGTCGCCATCATCGCCAACGGCTTTACCGGTGAGAAGCGGGACCTGACGGTGCGCCTGACCAGAATTCTATTTCCGGGCGCCGGACTTCTCGTGTTCTCCGCGTGGTGCCTGGGAATCCTCAACAGCCACCGCCGCTTCTTCATGTCGTATACCGCGCCCGTGATCTGGAATCTGGCGATGGTGTCGACGCTCGTATTCTTCCACAAAGGGCACACCGAGGTTCAGCTCGCGGTCTATCTAGCTTACGGCTCCGTAGTCGGGAGCGCGCTCCAGTTCCTGATTCAGCTTCCACAAGTCTTATCTCTAGCGCACGGCGTGAGACCGCGACTGACTGCGGCCGCGGACAGCGTTCGGAACGTATTTCGAAATTTTGTCCCCGCCTTCGTGGGGAGAGGCGTCGTCCAGCTCAGTGCCTATGTGGATGCGTGGCTTGCCAGCTATCTCGGCAATGGAGCCGTTTCGTCATTCACTTATGCGCAGGCGATATACGTCCTCCCGATCAGCCTGTTCGGGATGGCGATATCGGCGGCCGAGTTGCCGGCGATGTCGCGCGCACGGGGAACCACTGCGGAGATTGGCGCGTACCTCCGCGGGCGGCTGAGCGATGGCCTCGACCGGATCGCGTATTTTATCGTTCCAAGCGCGGTTGCTTTCCTCGCTCTCGGCGACCTCATCGTCCTTCTGTTGTTCCAGAGCGGGAAATTCCAGCGCGGCAACACGATCTGGGTCTGGCAGATCCTGATCGGTTCGACCGTCGGACTTCTCGCATCGACGATGGGCCGTCTGTACTCGTCCACGTTCTACGCGATGCGGGATACGAAGACCCCGCTGCGCTACGCGGTCGTGCGCGTGATCCTCACGACCGCACTGGGATATTTCTTCGCGCTCGTGCTGCCGGGCCTGCTAGGTCTCGACCGCAAGCTAGGTGCAGCGGGCCTCACGGCATCGGCAGGACTCGCGGGATGGGTGGAGTTCTATTTGCTGCGTCGGGAGATGGACAAGAGAATCGGCCGCACCCGACTGGTGCCGGCCCGCATGGCCCGGCTGTGGGGAGCAGCGCTTGTCGGAGCAGCAATTCCGTGGGCGTACAAGCTGGCATCGGACCGCGGCTCCCTGATTCTTTCCGCGCACGATACCGTCGTCAAGTCCAAGCTCATGGCTCTGGCCCTGCTCTGCATTTACGGACTTACATACCTCGGCATCACCGCCGCGTTTGGAATTCCGGAGGCGAGAAATGTGTTCGATCGCGGCAGACGACTGGTCAACCTCGCACTTCATCCGAAGTGAACCAGGCTTTCCGCGGGTGGTATAATTACACATGCTGCCCGTTCCCGATGCCATTGCCACAAAACTTCCACACCTTCCCGACGGACCCGGGGTCTATCTCTGGAAGGGCAGGGATGGGACGACTCTCTACGTAGGCAAGGCAAAGCGCCTGCGCTCTCGCGTGCGCAGCTATTTCGCCAACGACCAGCTCGATAACCCAAAAACCCGGCACCTGGTCGGCCTGATCGCAGACCTCGAGACGATCGTCGTCCCGAGCGAAGCGCACGCGCTCATCCTCGAAGCGAACCTGATCAAAGAGTACCGCCCGCGCTTCAACATCGCGCTCCGGGACGACAAGTCCTATCCCTACATCAAGGTGACGGTGCAGGAGCCGTTTCCGAGGGTGTTCGTCACTCGGCGCCTCGAGGACGACGGAGCGAGCTACTTCGGCCCCTATACCGATGTGGGCGCGATGCGCCGCTCGCTCAACGTCGTAAAGAGAATCTTCACCGTGCGGAGCTGCAATTACGACATGCCGGCCCAGATGCCGGAGCGGCCATGTCTCGACTACTACATCAAGCGGTGCAAGGCACCGTGCATTTTGGCGCAGTCGCAGCAGGACTACCGCGCGATGATCGACGAAGTCGTGCTCTTCCTGTCGGGGCGTCCGGACGAAGTCGTGCGCCGGGTGAAGGAGCGGATGGATCTCGCGTCCGAGCAGCTCGACTTCGAGCGTGCCGCGGAATTGCGCGACGCCCTCCACCACCTCGAGCAGATGGAAGAGCCTACCGTCGTTCTCGAAGTGGAGGGTGGTGACCGCGACGTGATCGGTTACGCCCGCGACGGCGACGACGCCTGTGTCACCGTACTGCGCATCAGGGGCGGGAAGCTGCTGTCGCGGGAGCAGCGCTTTCTGACGAATATCGAGGGGGAAGAAGATGCCGACGTCATGCCCATCTTTCTCGCCGGCAGCTACGTCGGCATGCAGGAGAGAGCGCGACAGCTCCTGCTCCCGTTCGATTTCCCGGATCGCGAGCTGATCGAACAGGCGCTACCGGACAGCAGGATTCTGATTCCCCAGCGCGGACCGCGGCGCGATCTCATCGCGCTGGCCGAGCAGAACGCGCGTCACTTGCTCGAGGAGCTCAAGCTCTCATCGATGGAGGCAGACGAGCGCGCCGGAGATCCGGTCTATGAGCTGGGCAGGGAGCTGGGCCTTCAGCGCCTGCCGCGGTCGCTCGTGTGCTTCGACATTTCGACCACACAGGGCACCGATACGGTGGGGTCTTGCGTCTGGTTCGAGAACGGGCGTCCGAAGCGGGGCGAGTACCGAAAGTTCAAGGTGAAGACCGTGGAGGGCACGGACGACTTCGCCTCGATCCAGGAGGTGGTTCACCGATACTTCGAGCGCCGTCTGAACGACGAGAAGCCGCTCCCCGACCTGATCGTGATCGACGGAGGCAAGGGTCAGCTTTCCGCCGCGCACGCCGCGCTCGCGGAACTCGGTCTCGCCGATCGTTCGTTGATCAGCCTCGCGAAGCGGGACGAGGAGGTGTTCATCTGGGGCCGGAAAGACCCTCTGAGGCTCTCGAGACGCTCGCCGGGACTGAGGCTGCTGCAGCAGGCTCGGGACGAAGCCCACCGCTTCGCAGTGACCTATAACCGGAAGCGCCGGACGATGCGAACCGTGACGTCCGAGCTTCTCAAGGTGCCCGGGATTGGGCCGGTGAAGCGGCGCCGGCTGCTCAAGGAATTCGGGAGCGTGCAGGGAGTCCGGGAGGCGAGCGAGGAGGCAATCGCCAGGCTACCCGGCTTCAATGCGGACCGCGCGCGGAAGCTCCTGGAGTCGCTCACGGCCACCTCTCCCGTGTAACGGAAACGCGATGCCTTGAGCGCGAAGTATAGAGAGCTAAAGTTCGGTAATTCCTTGACTTCGCTCTCTATAGCTCTAAATTACTTGAGCTATGGTTAAGGTCTCCCGAATTGAACGGAAAAGCATCGCCGACGAGCTCGGAATCCAGCCGGGCACGGAGCTGCTCGCGGTAAATGGGCGACCACTCGCGGACTTCCTCGACTGGGAATTTCTTACCGCCGACGAAGAGCTCGTGATCCAGGCCCGCCAGCCCGATGGGGAAGAGGTCATCTACGAGCTCGAGCGCCTCGACGGCGAGCCCCTCGGGATATCGCTCCAGCCGCCGTCGGTTCGACGCTGCGCCAACAAGTGCGAGTTCTGCTTCATCGAAGGCCTGCCGCCCGGATTGAGGAAGCCGCTGTATATCCGAGACGACGACTACCGGCTCTCCTTCGCCTACGGAAACTTCGCGACTCTCTCCAACGTGAAGGAGCGCGACATCGAGCGCATTCTCGAGTATCGGCTGTCTCCGCTGTACGTCTCCGTTCACGCCACGAACCACGAGGCGCGGAAGGTGCTGCTCAACAACCAGCGCGTCCCCGACATCAAAGCTCAGCTCTCTCGGCTGGCCGCTGGCGGAATCCAGTTTCACGCCCAGATGGTGGTGGTCCCGGGGTTGAACGATGAGGAGGTGCTCGAAGAATCACTCACCGATCTTTGGAACATGCGGGAAGCCGTCCTGTCGGCGGCTGTGGTCCCCGTCGGGCTCACGCAGTTCTCACATCTCTACACCGGTAAGAAGATGGATCGCGACAATGCGCGGGCTATTCTCGCTCAGGTCGAGCAATGGGGCGAGCGAGCAAAGCGGGAACGAGGTGAGACCTGGGTATTCGGATCCGACGAGCTCTACATGCTCGCCGAGCGCGAGCTGCCCGGACCCGATCACTACGGAGAGTTCGCCCAGATCGAGAATGGCGTAGGGTCCGTCACCTCGCTGCGCATGCGGGTCGCCGGCGGCCTGGATCGCGTCGCCCGTCGCGATGGCCAGCGCATTGGCGTTGTCACCGGGTTGGCGATGGCGCCACTGATGGCGCCGCTGCTCGACCGGCTGCGCGAAGTGAGTGGGGCCGATTTCAAGCTCATCGTCGCCGAGAATTCGCTGTTTGGTCCGACGATAACGACGGCCGGACTCCTCGTCGGAAAGGATATCATGACGGCACTGAGGGATCGCCACGATCTTGACATCGCGTTGATCCCCGCGGAGACGATCAACGAGGACGGAGTCTTTCTCGACGACTTCACGCTCGAGGCCGTGCGCGATTCGTTGCCGATGCCGATCTTCCCGTCCTATGACTTCATCGATGTGCTGGAGTCCGAGTCGAGCGGGGTGCTCGCATGAACCTTCCAGTCATCGCACTCGTCGGCCGCCCAAACGTCGGCAAGTCGGCGCTGTTCAACCGCATCGTCGGTGAGAACAGCGCCATTGTCAGTGACGAGCCGGGGACGACGCGCGACCGCCACTTCGCGCGCGCCGAATGGAACGGCCGTCAGTTCTGGCTGGTCGACACCGGCGGGCTGACCGACGACCCGCACATCCCCATGGATGTCGAGATCAAGCGCCAGGTGATGCAGGCAATCGAGGAGTCCGACCTTCTGATGCTGGTGGTCGACGCGAAGATCGGGCTGCACCCGAGTGACTCACGAGTGGTTGATCTCCTGCGCGATGCACGGAAACCGTGGGTGCTGGTCGCCAACAAGGTCGATGATCCGTCCACCACGGATTTCTATGAGTTCTACGAGCTCGGCGCCGGCGATCCCGTGCCGGTGTCCGCCATCAACGGCAAGAACTCGGGCGACATGCTTGACGTGCTGGTGGAGCGAATCCCGACCGCCGCGGCAGAGGTGCCCGACGCGCTGCGCGTCGCGGTGGTGGGCCGGCCCAATGTAGGCAAGTCATCCATCATCAACCGGCTCCTGGGCGAAGAGCGGCTGGTCGTCGCTGACAAGGCGGGGACGACCCGCGACGCGATCGATACGCCGATGATGTTTCACGGGCGCGACGTAATCTTCGTCGACACCGCGGGACTCCGTCGCCAGGCGAAGGTGGCAGATGGAATCGAGTTCTATTCCTCACTGAGAACGAGACGCGCGATCGAGCGCTCCGACATCTGCGTTCTGGTACTCGATGCCGCCGAGGGCCTGCACAATCAGGATCTCAAAATCGCCGCTCTGGCGTGGGAGAG
>JAYWBE010000231.1:0-1667 GCA_043781715.1 Gemmatimonadaceae bacterium | reverse complement strand
GCCTGTCCCAGCCCTCTATCTCGAAATGAACGCGGTCGCCCTCGATTGAGATGTGCACCTTAGCGTACCAGACCTCCGATACAAATGAAAGTTTTGAGGGAAACGAAGTGTCGAAACGGGCCCGCATTTCTCCTCTCTTGCAAGTCGCTCAAGTGTTTGCAAAACGCAATGATTGCCCAGTTCCGGACGATTTGTCTCAACTGATAACTCATTTTCTAACAAGGGGTTAGCCTAGAGTGGGAAGGCTCGCGGCAACCATCATTTACAGCGTTACCCACGCCGTTGGATGCGAGTCTTTCTGATAGAGAGTGCCAATGGACTGGGCACCTATCCAACCGCTTAAGGAGACACAAAAAATGAGCAATAAAAAGGGTTTTACCCTCATTGAGCTTTTGATCGTAGTCGTCATCATCGGCATTCTTGCCGCGATTGCGATTCCTAAGTTCGCGAACACGAAGGACAAGGCTTATGTCGCAGCGATGAAGTCTGATCTTCGCAACCTCGCGACCTATGAGGAGCAGTATGCCGCCGACAACAACGGCGCGTACTTCGCAGGCAATGGTGTAGCTCAGGGCTTTACGCCTTCGACGAACGTTACCGTCACGGCGGCGTCAGTTGCCGGCCCGCCGCTTGGCTGGAGCGCGACCGCTACGCATTCTCTTTCAGCGAAGCTTTGCAATTTCGGCGTTACCGCTCCTGGCACCATAACCTGCGTCTGATTGGGCTGATTTAGCCGAGAAGCATCAGAGTCTGGTAACGAAAACGGGGACGTTTGATAACGTCCCCGTTTTTATTGCTTTTCTCTTGGGCGATCGACCCTTCACGGGGGTCCTGACCCTACTGGGCCCGTGGTCGCGTACTCCACCCAATACCCCCAAAGTGCCCTCCGTGCTTCTGATACCCCCATTGATAACCCCAACAGAATCGGATTCCAATAGACGGCGTTGGACAGCTTTGGACTGGTTCTCCCTATGGGAAAACCAAAACGGCGCCCGATTTGGACGCCGTTCGATGATGCTGGAACAGTTGTTAGTGGAGGCGCGGGGATTCGAACCCCGGTCCGAGACAAGATCGACCACAGCGTCTACGTGCGTGTTCCATTGATTGAGGTCTCCAGCCGCTGGCCAATGGACAGCCCACTTCTGGACAAGTCTTTCTTGATTTCGCCGACTACCGGAAGACGCGATAGCCGACTATCCCGAATTTTCGATACCCTTAAAGCCGCCTCGGGAGGGCTTCAATATGGGCAGGTGCAGCAACTCCTAAGAGTTACGCAGCCAGGGCCAAGTTTTGGTTGGCAGTTGAAAAAATCCCCAGAGGTTTTACCAGGACCTGAGTACCTGGGCACGCGGCCACAGCTTCACTAACCCCGTCGAAGCCAGTCGCCCCCGTTCACGAAGTATAGCCCCTACCGGCGCGGAAGTCAATCGAAATCGAATTGACAATATGGTTGAAGCGGCTTCGCTAAGACACTAGAGGACAATACTTTACCCGATCCGCCTCAAGCGGCCGCCGACGCGGACTCGAGGTCGCCGCTCTCGTCGGCGAGCGCCGCCACAACGGGCGCGTCGTCGTAGCGATGCGGGTTCGCGAGGTACGACGCGAATACGTCCTCGACCTCCGCCAGACTCACCACTGCGTGGAGCTTGCGCCTCAGCTCGGCCGAG
>JAYWBE010000230.1:0-1669 GCA_043781715.1 Gemmatimonadaceae bacterium | reverse complement strand
TCCACGACGCTGGTGGCGCAGCCGCACTCGGGGTGAATCAGGAACTCCGCACCGGGATGCGCCGCGCGCTGGAGCCTTATGTCCTCGGGGTCGATCCCGGCATGCACGTGACACTCTCCCATCCACACATGCATGTTCTTGCGGCCGCTGAGGCGCCGCACGTGCGCGCCGAGGAACATGTCGGGGAGAAAGAGGATCTCCTGGTCTGCGGGGATCGAGTTCACGATCTCCACGGCGTTGCCCGACGTGCAGCAGTAATCACTCTCCGCCTTCACTTCCGCGCTCGTATTCACGTAGGAGACCACCGCGGCGCCCGGGTGCTCCGCCTTCCACTCCCGCAGCTGGTCCGCGTTGATGGTCGCCGCCAGCGAGCATCCAGCGGCAAGATCGGGAAGCAGTACTGTTTTCTGCGGCGAGAGAACCGCCGCCGTTTCCGCCATGAAGTGGACGCCGCAAAAAACGATCACGTCTGCTTTCGTCTTGGCGGCTTCCCGGCTCAGTCCCAGCGAGTCACCGACGAAATCCGCGACGTCCTGGACCTCGGCCCGCTCGTAGTTGTGCGCGATGATCACCGCATTGCGCTCTCTCGCGAGGTGCCTGATCTCTTCCTGGAGCTCAGCGTACCGGTTGTCCGTCGTATCTACCATTCGATGTGCTTGCCGCTCCACTTTCGTTTTGCTCGTGGAAAATCACTTCTATAATGGCCTCCGCGCGACTCCTTTCTCAACAGCGCGGCGTCGGTGATGAGGAGAGACGTTTGCACCATGTTCGTCTCCTCCGTCGCCCCTTGCGGGAGACGTGACTCGATCTCGGTGAGCTTGGCGTGCCCGAGTCTCAGCCCTTTGGCGCTCCGATCGATGCCGCAGTAGTCCCACATCACCTGCCGGATGCTGTCGGCGGCGACCTGCGCCGCCCCGCGATCGCGCAGCACCGGAACCTCCCAGTTTTTCTTGCGCGGAGGTGTCGTCAGCTTTTTCGTGTCGATCATGTCGCGCGCGACCCGCTCGGCGAAGACGAGCCCTTCCAGCAGCGAGTTCGATGCGAGCCGGTTGGCGCCGTGCACCCCGGTTCGTGAGACCTCCCCGCACGCATACAATCGGTTGAGACTCGCGCGACCGCGCAGATCGGTGACGATTCCTCCCATCATGTAGTGCGCGGCCGGCGTCACGGGAATCAGATCCTTCGATGGATTGACGCCGCGCGCGCGGCAGATGGCGAAAATTCCGGGAAAGCGCTCCTCGAACGTGGGGGCCAGCATCCGCGCATCGAGCCAGACGTGCCTGCCGCCCGCTTTCTCGCGAAAGATCTCGCGCGCCACGACGTCGCGAGGCGCGAGCTCAGCGAGTCGATGCTTCTTCAGCATGAATCGCTCGCCATCGTCGTTGACCAGGATCGCGCCCTCCCCCCGCACGGCTTCCGAAATCAATTGCAGCGGATTCTCAGGCGTGTCCAGCGCGGTCGGATGGAATTGCACAAACTCCATGTCCGCCAGCTTGGCGCTGGCGCGGTGCGCTATCGCGTAGCCATCGCCGGTCGCGACCTCCGGATTCGTGGTATAGCGATAGACCTGTCCACAACCTCCAGTCGCGAGGACCGTCGCATCAGCAATAATCTCGACAGGTTTCCCCCGGATTGCGGCCTTCACCCCGAAGACCACGCCGTCCTGCAC